>NZ_JBSGXU010000039.1:23102-52440 GCF_053610205.1 Streptomyces sp. NPDC054932
GCGCCGTGGCATCTGCAGCGAGCTGCTGGCGGACGAATTCTGAACCGATGAAGCCTGTCGGTGTCCCAACTCGTCTCCGTCGCCTGGGCCTCGGCCTCCTCCTTCCGCGGCAGCGACAAGCGCGGCGGTGCCAACGGTGGGCGCATCCGCCTCCAGCCGCAGAGCGGGTGGGAGGTCAACGAGCCCGACCAGCTGGCAGGGGTGCTGCGTACCCTCACGGGGATCCAGGAATCCTTCAACTCCGCGCAGGGCGGCGGAAAGCGGATCTCGCTCGCCGACCTGATCGTGCTGGCCGGTGCGGCCGCCGTCGAACAGGCCGCCAAGGACGGCGGTTTCGCCGTCGAGGTCCCCTTCACGCCGGGCCGCGTCGACGCGACGCAGGATCAGACGGACGTGGAGTCGTTCGCGGCGCTGGAGCCGGCCGCCGACGGGTTCCGCAACTACCTCGGGAAGGGCAACCGGCTGCCGGCCGAGTACCTGCTGCTCGACCGGGCCAACCTGCTGGCCCTGAGCGCCCCCGAGATGACCGTACTGGTCGGTGGCCTGCGCGTCCTGGGCGCGAACCACCAGCAGTCGCCGCTCGGTGTCCTCACCACGGCCCCCGGGTCCCTCACCAACGACTTCTTCGTCAACCTGCTCGACCTGGGCACGACGTGGACGGCGACGTCGCAGGACGCGAACGCGTTCGAGGGCCGCGACTCGGCCACGGGCCGGGTCAAGTGGACCGGCAGCCGTGCCGACCTGGTCTTCGGGTCGAACTCGGAGCTGCGCGCGCTCGCGGAGGTCTACGCGAGCGACGACGCGCGGGAGAAGTTCGTGCAGGACTTCGTCGCGGCGTGGGACAAGGTGATGAACCTCGACCGGTTCGACCTGGCCCGATAATTGGCCTGACCCTGGTCCGGCCCTCGCCTGATCGCGGACGGCCGGACCGGCCCCACCGGCCGGTCCGGGCGTTCGCGCCCCAGCCGCTCCCCGGAAACCGGAGGCGGGCCGGGTGGCCGGGTGGCCGGAACGTGCACGGGAAGTGAGGCAGGCAGCACCATGGAGATGATCTTCCGGAGGCTTCCGGACAACCGCCACGACCTGGAGGTACGCGACCGCAAGGGCCCGGACGTCCGGCTGCCGGCGCAGCCCACGGGGCCGACCCTCCCGCACGACCTCGTGCACGCGGCGGTGGAGAGCGCGCTCGGGATCACCGACGGCTTCTGGGGAGCCACGGCAGAGGGCGCCACGTTCGAAGGGTTCGAACCGGTCGAACCGACCCGCCACCGCCGCTCCGGGCTGAAGGTCCTGCGGCGCAAGGGCGATGCGGTCCTGCAGGCCGAACTGGCCGTCAACTGGGTCTACCGCGTCTGGTCGGGGCAGCGCACCGAAGGCCGGGGGCTGGGCCGGAGCCCGCTGGACGAGCGGCAGGTCGCGGTGGCCTCGGCCGCGCTCGACCGTGCGGCCGAGCGCTGGTCCCGGGTGGCCGAGGGCGAGTCCCTCAGCTGGCACTGGTGAACCGCAGAGCGGTCTGCGAGCGGTCTACGAGCGCGCGCGGACGCGGCCGACGACGAGCCGGACGGCGCTGATCGTCAGGTCGGGGTCGTGCACCTGTACGTAGTGGTCGCTTCCGGTGGCCAGGAACTGTGGGGTCTGGGACCCCAGCTCCACCAGCTCCTGCTGGACCCGGGGCCAGGCCCTCTCGAGGGTGTCCAGGAGGGCCTTCGGGGTTCCGGCCGGGGCCGCGAACGGTTCGGTCTTGCTGAGGACGGCCATCGGGACCGCGGGCAGCGCGTCGGCCGTGGTGACGGCGTCGATCGACCCGTCGATGTCGACCTTCTCGAATGCGGGCCGCGCGTCGAAGGGTGTGCCGGGCTCGTCGAGCAGCTTGCGGTACGCGGCCCATCGCGCGCCGAAGAGGGTGCGGATGTTCGTACCGAAGGCGTCGACGAAGACCAGCCCGGCCGTCTTCCGGGGATGCCGCTGGGCGTACAGCCGGGTGATCATCCCGCCGAAGGAGTGGCCGACGAGCAGGTAGGGGCCCGGCAGGCCGGCGGACGTCACCAGCTCGTCGAGATCGTCGACCATGGCCGTGAGGGTGCGGGTGCCGTCGACCGGCGTGCTGCGCGTGGTGAGGGCCGGAGGATCGGAGTACCGGACGGTTCCGGGCCGGTCGTAGACACAGACCCGGGTGAACGCCGCGACGCCGGGGAACACCGCCGGGGACTTCGGTACGGGCGGCCGGGTGTCGGTGAACGTCCAGGTGTCGGCGGAGTCGTGCAGCCCGGATTCCAGGATGACGACGGGGCTGCCACTGCCCTTGCAGCTCAGGTGGATCTTCCGGCCGCCACCCACCTCGACCTGGCCGGAGAAGTCGCCGGCGGTCGCTGCCGTGGAGGGCCCGGCCGGTGCGCCGCGGAGTTCCGAGGGGCCGCCGCACCCGGGAACGGCGGCCAGGACCGTCGCGGCCACCAGGACGGACGGCAGCGGCATTCGGTGTCGCATCGGCCCTCCGCGGCTCGTCGTCGGTGCTGTCCTTCCCCCGTCTCCGGCACCGATCATCCGGCACGAGGGGCCGCGGGCCCGGCATTGCCGACCCTGAAGTCGCGGCCCCTCGGCCATCTGTGGGCTACGCGCCCGTGTCGGCGGGACGCGGGTGACCGGAGTCCATGAGGGCGATCTCCCGGTCCACGGCTTCGATCTCCTCCTGCCGTTCCATCAGCACCAGTTGCTTGCGGTAGCGCATCAGCGCCCCGACGAGCAGGATTTCCCTGGTCGGCTCCATGGAGTACATGCGGCGCGCGGCGGCAACGGCCTCGGCCCGCAGGGCCAGCGCGATCTCGGGCAGATGGACGAAGTCCTGGCGGCTGTATTCGTACAACGCGACGGTCAGCAGCGGCAGATATGCCAGCGGGCTCACCTGGGCGAGCACGCGGTAGGCGGCGACCTCCTGCCGGACCGGCAGGGTCTGTGATCCCAGGAGGGCTACTCGGGCTCGGAGTACCGCGTCGTGACTGGCGTGCGCTGAGTAAGTCATGACAGTGATTCTGAAAGCCGCACAGGGGCCCGAACAAGGGCAAACGACTGTGCCCTTGGTCCTACGAAAACGGCCTCTGACCTGTCATGATTGATACGTCATCACCCCTGCGCCCGGCCCCGGCCGGTCCATCGGACGCGCGGCCGGGGTCAGCAGCCGAAGAAGGACAGGCGGACCTGGCGCCGCGGGTTGTCCCGGTTGGTGTCCACGAGGGTGACGGACTGCCAGGTTCCGAGCTCCAGCGTTCCGTCGATCACGGGCAGCGTCGCGTGGGGCGGGACGATCGCGGGCAGTACGTGGTCCCGGCCGTGGCCGGGGGAACCGTGCCGGTGCCTCCAGCGGTCATCCGCCGGCAGGAGGGACTCCAGCGCTGCCAGGAGGTCGTCGTCGCTGCCCGCACCCGTCTCGATGACGGCGAGACCGGCGGTCGCGTGCGGAGTGAAGACGTTGAGCAGCCCGCTCCGGCCCCGCGCCACCTCCCGGAGGAACGAGGCGCAGGCGTCGGTCAGGTCATGGACGGTCTCCCGGTCACCGGTCGTCACGTCGATGGTGCGTGAGGCAAAGATGTCGGCCATGGCTGCATCCTCGCGCCCCGGTCTCCCCAGGGCCGCACACCCCGCCCGGTGTCGGCCGGACATTCCCGTCGGCCCGGGCCGACGGCCTGGCCGTCCGCGGTGGTCGCCGGGGACGGCCTGGTCGTCCGCGGTGGTCGCCGGGCGGTCCGGGTGGAGTCCGGCCTGTCCCGTAGCTGCTGGTCACGGCGATGACCCGGTGCGGAAACCGGGTGGCTGTCGAGTTCCCGGCGCCGGTATCGTCCGTGGTCGGACCAGCCGCACCAGCGGCCTTCCGCGTTCAGAGAGCGATTCACATGACCAGCCGGCTCGCAACGACAACCCTATGGCGCCCCACCGGCCCCAAGGAGCTGGACCTGGTCCGCGAGCTGAACTGGCGTGCGTGGCCTCCTCGGCTCCCCGAGCAGCCGATCTTCTACCCGGTCCTCAACGAGGACTATGCGATCAAGATCGCGAGGGACTGGAACGTCAAGCACAGCGGCGTCGGCTTCGTCACCCGGTTCGAGGTCGAGTCGGAGTTCTTGAGCCGGTACCCCGTCCAGCAGGCCGGGGGGCGGACCATCCTCGAGCTGTGGGTTCCGGCTGAGGAGCGGGACGACTTCAACGCTCACATCGTCGGCGCGATCGAAGTGGTCCACGAGTTCCGCTGAGGCACTCGAAGTCCGCGGCGGACCGCATCATCGGTCGCCGCGGCCGGCGGTGCCCTCACACCTGCGGAGTCTGCTCCGTCAGGCCGGTGACCTGCTGCACGTGGTGCAGGCCGGGCGGGGCGAGTACGTCGTTCAGCTGCTGGAAGATCTGTCGCGCGGCGACCGCGTTCCAGTCGGCGGGGAGCAGTTCGGCGGGCAGGCCGGGGTCGAGGTAGGGCAGGCGGCGCCACTGGGTGAGCATCGGGACGTAGTGGCGGAAGGCCTCGGCGCCGTCGATGCCGGGCCGTTCGGCCAGTCCCGCGGCGACGGGGGCGTAGGCCTCCGTGAACCCGGCGTACTGCTCCTCGATCGCCGGGAAGTCCCACCACGAGCTGACCGTCCCGGGCAGGTCGCTGAAGGCGGCGTATTCGGCGGCGAACAGGTGCACGTGGTCGCTGAGTCCGCGCCGGACGAGCATGTCGCGGGCGTCGCCGAGGAGGCGGCCGGGCGCCAGCCACACACCCGGGGCGATGTTCCCGAAGCCGAGCCAGGTCAGCCGGGTGCGCAGCTGGTAGCGGTAGGAGCGCTCGGACTCGGGCACGGAGAAGACGGCCATGGCCCAGCCGTCGCTCAGGTCGGCCGGCTCCAGGCTGCCGAAGATGCGGCGGTCGCCCTCGTCGAAGACGGGTTGCGCGGCCGGGCTCAGCCGGTATCCGGTCGCGCCCCGGCGTTCCGGTTCGAGGACGCCCTTCTTCTTCAGCCGGGAGATCGCCGAGCGGGCCGCCGGGCCGTCCACGTCCAGTTCGGACATCAGGGTGATCAGGTCGGCGACGGAGATCCAGCCGCCGAGGCGTCGCAGGAACGCTCCGTAGACCGTGTTGATCAACGAGCTGGGCCTGAGGGGACTGTCCGCCATGATCGCCTTCCGTCGTATGCGGTGGCGATCCTACCGACCTGGGCGAACGCGGCGCCGCCCAGGTCGCGGTGCCCGGGCGGCCGACGTCACAGGCGGGCGGCGCGCTTGAGCAGTCGCAGGTCCACGAACTTGAAGTCGGTGTCCGTGCGGGTCTCCCCGTCGGATCCGGTGGTCGCGGGGGTGTTGTGCCCGTCCTGAACCACCAGCAGGCCGCCCGGGAACTTCCTGCCCAGCGGTGCGCTGGTGACCGCGGCGCCGTCGGACTCCTGCGCGCCGTCCGGCGAGCCCGGCCCCGCGCCGTCGCCGATGCGGAAGCTCCGGACGTACGCGTTGCTGTGCTCGCGGTCGAAGACGGCGAAGGTGTCGTCCCCCTGGCTGGAGGCGAGCAGGTAGCCGCGGCGGCCGGGCTGCCGGGGGTCGCGCCAGATGGTCAGGCCCTCCACGTCGGCGGACACGTGCCGGCCGCCGAAGCCCGGGTCGGCGCCCTGGTCGCATTCCTCGGTCTGCGGGTTCCAGGTGCCGGGGGCTCCGAAGGAGCGGACCTTCTCGATCAGGCGGGCGGGGGAACGCAGGTCGGCGTCGAGCTTCCAGATGCCGACGTCCTCCTGGCCGGCGTAGAGGTCACCCGTGTCGGGGTCGATGACCATGCCCTCGACCTGGGGCTGCTCGCCCGGTTCTGCGCACGGCGTCCACGTCTTCCCGTTCGGCAGGGTGAAGGCGGAGGGCAGGGAGGTGGTGCGGACGGTGCGGTAGCCGACCTTCCCCCGGGCGTCGGGCAGGAGTTCGGCCAGGGCGAGGGCGGTGGCGTGGCGCCGGCTGGTGACCGCGTAGGAGCGGCCGGTGCGGCGGTCGGTGTAGGCGGCCAGGCCGTAGGCGGTCCGCTGGTCGTTGACCTCGTCCTGACCGGAGGAGAAGACCTGTGGGGCGGCCGACTCGTCGGTGACGTCGACCAGCGGGGCCGTGGGGCGCTTCGGATCGATCCGGTAGATGCGCAGCTGGTCGCGGCCGCGGTCGGAGACGACGGCCACGTCGTGGCGGCCGCCGTCCGGGAAGCGGAGCCCGGTGATCAGGTCGACGTTGTTGAAGCGTCCGGGCATGTCGCCGTCCCGGGGCGGCGCGGGCGCCGGCAGGCTCTGCACCTGGCGGCCGTCCAGGTCGTAGACGCGCAGGCCGCCCTCCTTGGCGGTGGCGATCACCAGGCTGCGGTCGGGGTCCTCGGCGTTGCGCCAGATCGCCGGGTCGTCGGCGTTCGCGTTGCCGCCGGCCTCGTCGTCGAAGAGGGAGGGCGTCTCGACGGAGGCCGATACCCGGGGCAGCGGCGGCTGCGACGGTGAGGTGCCGTCCTGGGCGGTCCCGCGGGCGTGCGCCGGTACGGCGATCACGCCCAGGGCCACCATGGCCGCCGCGGCCACGGCCGGGGTCCGCCGCCTGCTCGGGATGACGCGCATCTTGCCTCCTGCTGAGGGGTACGGGGTCGGGCCGGCCGCGTCCTGGCCGGGGTCCTCCGGCGTTCCGCGACGGGCCGCCCCCACCGTGGGGCACGTTCGGGTGAGCACCATGGAGCAGGCATGACGTGGACATGACTGCGCGATGAAATCCGGCGGCCCCGGGGCTTTCGCGGGAGCTTTCTTAGCGGAACGTTAGATCTGCGCGGCGGACCTTGTCCGGGCACAACGGCCGCCCCATGCTCTGGACACTCCCCCACCTCTGGGGCAGTTCTGCCGTCTCCCATCAGGGACTTCCGTCTGGAGCCGCCATGTCCTCGTCCGTCGTCATGCCCGCTCCGCCGCCCGGGGACGAGCGCAGGAAGCGCCGTCTCGCCCTGGTCGGCGGCTCGCTCGGCAATCTCGTCGAGTGGTACGACTGGTTCGTCTACGCCAGCTTCGCGATCTACTTCGCCGACTCCTTCTTCCCCGGCGACAATCCGACCACCCAGCTGATGAACACGGCGGGGATCTTCGCCGTCGGCTTCCTGATGCGCCCCGTCGGCGGGTGGATCCTGGGCCGCGCCGCCGACCGGCACGGACGCAAGAGCGCGCTCACCCTCACCGTCACGATGATGTCGGTGGCCGCCCTGCTGATCGCCGTCGCACCGACCTACGGCCAGGCCGGGTACTTCGGCGCTCTGGTCCTGCTGCTCGCGCGGCTGCTCCAGGGGATGAGCATCGGCGGCGAGTACGCGGCCAGCGCCACCTACCTGACCGAGGCGTCCGCCCGCGACCGGCGCGGCCTGGGCTCGTCCTTCCAGTACGTGTCGATGACCTGCGGCCAGCTGCTCGGTCTGGGCATTCTGATCACACTTCAGCACACCCTCACCACGGCCCAGTTGGAGAGCTGGGGCTGGCGTCTGCCCTTCGTCCTCGGGGCGTTGTTCGCGGTGGTCGTCTTCTGGCTGCGGCGGCGGCTCCAGGAGACCGACGCGTTCAAGGAGGAGTCGGCGGCGGGCGAGGACGCGCACGACGACAGCACGCGCGGCACGCTGAAGGCCCTGTGGCAGTACCGGCGGCAGGCCGGGCTGGTCATGGCGCTCACGCTCGGCGGCACGGTGGCGTACTACACCTACACCACCTACCTCACCAAGTACCTGGTCGGCAGCGCGGGGATGGAGAAGACCACCGCCACGCTCGTCAGCTTCACCGCCCTGACCCTCTTCGCCGTGCTGCAGCCCTTCGCCGGCATGCTGTCCGACCGGATCGGGCGCCGGCCGCTGCTGATCACCTTCGCGGTGGGCTGCACCGTCGGCACGTACCCGATCATGACCGCTCTCGGATCGGCGTCCTCGTACTGGTCCGCGCTCGGCCTGTCCCTGCTGGCCCTGGTCATCATCACCGGCTACACCTCGATCAACGCAGCGGTCAAGGCCGAGCTGTTCCCGACCCGGGTGCGTGCGCTGGGCGTCGCACTGCCGTACGCGATCGCCAACGCGCTCTTCGGCGGCACGGCGGAGTACGTGGCGCTGTGGTTCAAGAACAGTGGGCACGAGACCATGTTCTTCTGGTACGTCTCCGGATGCGCGCTGATCTCCCTCGTGACCTATGTCCTCATGCCGGACACCCGCAACGCCGCCCTCAGCCGCGCCGAGGCGGAGGCCGACGGCGGTCCCGGTCAGGGGCCGGACCGGTCGGCGGCGGCGCCCGCCGAAGCCGCACGCTGATCCCGCCCGGGTGGCCCGGCGCGCCGGCTCCCGTAAGCTGCTGCGCCGGGTCACGGGACCCCGGTCACGGGGCCCCGTCGCCGGTTCCGGTCACAGGTCGCAAGGAAACCGTCTATGCACGCGCTTCTCGTCGAGGACGACGATCGCATGGCCCAGGCGCTCGGCACGGCCCTCTCCCAGCGCGGGCACACCGTCCGCCGGGTCGGGCGGGCCCTGGACGCCCTGCGGCACGCCCGCGAGGCCGAGTTCGTCCTGCTCGACCTGGGCCTTCCCGATCTCGACGGGCTGGAGCTGCTGAGGCGGCTGCGTACCGTCTGTGACGCCCCCCTGATCGTGGTGACCGCGCGTTGCGAGGAGCGCGACATCGTGCAGGGGCTGCGGGCGGGCGCCGACGACTACGTGGTCAAGCCGTTCCGGATGGCCGAGCTGATGGCCCGCATCGACTCCGTACGGCGCCGGACGGATCCGCACCCGGGCCGTTCCGACCCGCTCGCGGGCGGGCCCGGGGCGGGGGCCGGTGCACGGCCCGTGCGCACCGGCGATGTCGAGGTCGACCTCGCGGGGCGCACCGTCAGGGTGGCGGGCGCCGCGGTGCGGCTGACGCGGCGCGAGTTCGACGTACTGGCCTTCCTGGCCGCCCGCCCGGACGAGGTGCATTCCCGCGAGGTGATTCTGGACCGGATCTGGGGGGACGCCTTCCTCGCCGCCTCCCGCTCCCTGGACGTCCACGTGGCGGGCATCCGCGCCAAGACCGGGCGCTCCGGCCTGGTGCGGACCGTCCGGGGCTTCGGCTACCAGCTCGGCTCCCCGGCGGCGCCCGACGTACGGGGCGGTGAAGGATGAGGCGCAGGCTCCTGGCGGTGCTGATGGTGCTCATGGGGGCGGCGGCGCTGCTGCTCTGTGTGCCGCTGGCCGATGCCTACGCGCGCGGGCGCACCGAGCACCTGCTCCTGCAGCGGCGCTCGGAGGCCGTACGGTTCGCCGATCTCGCGGACCGGATGCGCACCGCCGCCGACCGGGCTGAGCTCTCGGCCGAGATCGGCCGCTACGCCCAGCTGTACGGGGCCGGGGTGGTCGTGGTCGACACCGCGGGAGCCACGGTGGCGCGGGCCGGGAACGGCCCGGCGGCGAAGGCCGCCACCGCCGCAGCCACCGACAGCGACAGCGACAGCGACACTGCCGACGGGGCGCAGGCCCGTCGGCGCGCCCTCACCGGCCGCTCCACCGACCGGCTGCCCACCCTCCACCCCTGGGGCCCGCGGACCGTCGTGCTGGCCGAACCGGTGGGCCGTGACGAGCGGGTGAGCGGGGCGGTCCTGATGGCGGTGCCCACCGACGCCGCCCGCCGGGACGTGGCGGTCCGCTGGTCGCTCATCGCCGCCGCGGCGCTCGCCGCCTTCGCGGCGGCGGCCCTGGTCGCCGCCGGGATCGCGCGCTGGCTGATGCGCCCCGTACTGGATCTGGACCGGGCGGTCGGGCGGCTGACCGCCGGCAGCCTCCAGGCCCGGGCCGTGTCCGACACCGGTCCGCCGGAACTGCGCCGTCTGCGGCAGCACTTCAACACCATGGCGGAGGCCATGACCGACTCCATCGGCCGCCAGCGCGACTTCGTCGCCGACGCCTCCCACCAGCTGCGCAATCCGCTGGCCACCCTCGTCTTGCAGCTGGAGAACGTCGAGCCGCACATCGCTCCCGGGCCGGGCCTCGCCGAGCACAGCCGCGCGCTGGACGAGGCGGAGCGCCTGGAGGAGCTGCTCGACGGCCTGCTGGCGCTGGCCCGGGTGGAATCGGGCACGGCCGAGCCGGTCGACCAGGACGTGTCCCTGTCGGTGCGGGAGCGGGTGACGGCCTGGGCTCCGGTGTACCGCGCCGCGGGCGTGACACTGGCGGCAACCGGCCTCGCCGAGAACCTGCGGGCGCGCGCCCTGCCCGACGCGACGGGCCGGATCCTGGACGCGGTCCTCGACAACGCCGTCAAGTTCGTCCCGCGCGGCGGCCGCGTCGAGGTGCACACCGCGCACGGGGCGGACGCGAGCGCCGTCGTACGGGTCACGGACGACGGCCCGGGCGTTCCGGAGGAGCAACTCCCCCTTCTTCTAAGGCGTTTCGCGCGCTCTCCGGAGCACCAGAACGTGCCCGGCAGCGGCCTGGGACTGGCCATCGCCGACGAGATCGCCCGCATCAGCGGCGGCCGGCTCGCCGTCCGCGGCAACGCACCGCACGGCCTGGCGGTCGAGCTCCGGCTCCCGTCACCGTGAGGGCTCAGCCGTACACCGACCGGTAGTACGCGACGGCGCCGGGGTGGAGCGGCACCTGGCCGGTGGAAATGGCGAACCTGGGTTCCAGCCGCGCCCCCGCCGTCACCTCCCGCAGCAGGTCGCGCCACCGCTCGAACACCACGTGCAGCAGCTCGCGCACGGCGCCCTGCGGTACGTCCGCCCGTGCCAGCAGGTAGTTGCCGACCCCGATGGTCCCCACCGGCTCCGTCAGTCCGTACACACCGGCCGGAATCGTGACCGCCGTATAGACCGGGGCGTACCGCTCCCGGAGCGCGCCCACGTAGGCATCGAGCGGCAGGAACCGCAGCGGCCGCTCGCCCGCCAGCTCCGAAAGCGCGGGCGTCGGCACTCCGCCGGACCAGAACAGCGCATCGACCGACCCTTCGCGCAGGGCGCCCACCGATGCGGCGAGACCCAGTTGCCTCTCGTCCGCCGCCGATGCGGGTGCGCCGCTCAGTCCGGCCGCCCGCAGCACCCGTTCCGCCACCACCTGCACCCCCGAGCCGGCCGCGCCCGCCGCGACCGGGCGTCCGGCGAGGTCCTGGACCGAGCGCACCGGCCCGTCCGCCGGGACGAGCAGGTGCGTGTAGTTCACGTAGACCCGGGCCAGGGCCGTCACCGCGGTCGGCCGGGGGAACGGCTCCCGCCCCAGCGCCGCGTCCTCGGCCACGTCCGCCATGGCCAGGGCCAGCTCGACGGAGCCCTCGTCCAGCTTCCGCAGGTTGTTCACGCTGGCCGCGGTGCTCACCGGGACGATCTCGATCCGCCAGCCGCTCGCGGCGACGGCCTGGGCCAGGGCCTGCCCGAAGGCGTTGTACGGCCCGCCCTCCGGCCCCGTGGCGAGCCGGAGCCGCCGTACCGGACCGGAGTCCCCCGAACATCCGGCCAGCGCGATGGCCAGGGCGCCGAGCCCGGCGCCCATCGCCTGCCGCCGGTTCACCGCTGCGCTGGTCACGGCGGAAGTGTAGAGGCCCCGCCGGGCCGCCCTGCGCTCACCCGACGGCCGCCGGCTCCGGCATCCCTGCCGGGGCCTCGTCCCCTCCCATGTCCAGCCGGAACGGCGGGTACACGTCCGTCATCAGGGTCGCGTAGACGACCACCCGCAGTGTCCACCTCACCAGGCCCATGAGGAGGTCGAACAGGGCCCGCGGGTAGCGCCCGGTGAACATCAGGGTCACCACCGCCACGACGGAGAGCAGGCCGATGAGCCCGGAGGAGAACGGACTGTAGTCCTCGACGTAGTGGAGTGCGCTCCAGCCGCTGGTGACCAACACCGCGATCACCAGCAACTGCGGTATGACCAGCAGCCACTTGACGAGGACCAGACCGCGGGAGAGCCGTTCGGGGTAGGCCAGGTCGAGGCGGATCGGGTAGTCGGGCACGTCCTTGAGGGTGAAGGGCGGGTATTCGTCGGTTCCGAGCACCGTGCCGGAGTAATAGCTGACGCGCGTGGACCAGCGCATGACGCCGACATTGAACTCGAAGAGCGACCGGGGGTACCTGCCGGTGATGAGGATGCCGAAGAACGCGATGACGCTCACCAACAGGAACGCGACGTGCAGGACGATCAGGACCAAGTAATGCGGGAGCGCGAGGAACCACTTCACCAGCCACATCCATCGGGTGAGCCGGGGATCGATCGTCGCTTCGACGCGCAGGGGGTGGAGGGAATCCGGAAACATTGCTGCCACTTCCTTTCCTGAATACGCCTCGAATGAGGCTTTTCTCCCATTTGACCCCTGGAATCCGATCCCCACCCGCCACGGGATGGCGTGGCACGCGAACACGTGACTTGACCGATCAGGACTGCGCGAAATCCGGGGTGCCACGCGGCCCGGACCAGGCCGGATGCGAGACGGCTCGATTCGACGCCGCTGTCAAGCCACGAAATGTCGGGGCGTGACGCGATGCACCCTCTTCGGATTCCCTGGAGAAAACCGAAGGGAATTGCACGAGGCCCAGGACGGCATCATCCACCCCGTCCCTCCTGAGCGCGAAATGGAATTTCCGAGAGCGGGACAGGAGATTCGGATGCTTACCATGATCACCATTGCCGCCACTGTCACCGCGGCAGCCACCAGCATCATCTACATTCGCCATGCGTCGATCGTCAATCGGGATCAGCACATACCCTTCGTGTTCCACAGGCTCGCGAACGTCCCGCTGTGGTTCGACGTGCTCAGCTATCCGGGCTGGTGCGTCAGCGCCATTCTGCTCGGCCTCACGCTGCCGCTGTGGCTGGGCATGGGCATCTACTGCGTGGCAGCGCTGCTGCCCTGGGAACTGATGCGCCGCCGCCACAACAACCGGGTCGCGCGGCTCGACCCCTCGGTGGGCCCCTCCAGCATCCTCTGAAGCGTCACCGCGTTCGTACAGAAGACCAACTACGAGGTGAAGACGAGCGGCTCGTTCAAGGAGTCCGGCTGCTTCGAGCCGCCCTTCGCCCAACGAGCCGCGTCCCGTGGCGGCGTGCACCCCCCGGGTAGCGTCGCCCCCATGCGCTACCACCACGTGGACGTCTTCACCGACCGCCCCTACAGCGGCAACAGCCTCGCCGTGTTCCCCGAGGCCGATGCGCTGTCCGGCTCCCAGATGCGGGCCGTCACGGGGGAACTGCGGCACTTCGAGTCCGTGTTCCTGATGCGCGACGGCGCATCGGGGCGGGGCCGGCGGGCGCGCGTCTTCGACCTCGCGGGCGAGCTGGACTTCGCCGGGCACCCCCTCATCGGCGCCGCCGCGGTCCTGCACGCCCTCCACGGCGCCGCGGACCACGAGACGTGGACCCTGCGCCTGCCGACCCGGGCGGTGGAGGTCGCCACCGACCGCCGTGGCCCCGGCCGGTACGCGGGCCTCCTCGACCAGGGAGCCCCCGCCTTCCTCGGCCGCCCCGGCCCGCAGGACCTGGCCGCCCTGGCCGCCCTGTTCGCCCTCGACCCGGCCGACCTCGACCCGCTGCTGCCCCCGGAGGTCGTCTCCACGGGTCTGCGCTACCTGGTGCTCCCCGTACGCGGCGACGCGCTGGCCCGCGCCCGCGTCACCCGGCCGCTCGACGCGCCCCTGGCCCGCCTCGGCGCCGAATTCGCCTACCTGCTGGACGCCGGTGCCATGGAGGGCAGGCACTGGAACAACGACGGGGTCCTGGAGGACGTCGCCACCGGCAGCGGTGCGGGCTGCGTCGCCGCGTATCTGCGCAGCCACGGCCGCATCGGCGCCGGCGAGCGGATCGTCCTGCGCCAGGGCCGCTTCACCGGGCGCACCGGCGAGATGACCATCAGCGCCGACGGGCACGGCCGGGACATCGGCCCGGTCCGCGTCGGGGGCGGCGTCGCCCTCGTCGCGGAGGGGCGCCTGCGCGAGCTCCCGCCGGCCTGAGCCCCTCCGGCGGCGGACGGCTCACCGCGCGACCGGGGTCGCGCGGACCTACGCTGATGGTGTTGCCCGGGCCCTCGGACGGCAGGAGACCATGCCGTGAAGCCAACCCACATCCGGCTGCGCCGGGCCTGCGCGGCAGCTGCCGCGGCAGGAGTGCTCATCGCCCCGGCGGTCGCGGGACCGGCCTACGGGGCGTCCGTTCCGGGGCGATCCACTCCCGTGTCAGCCGCCCCGGCCGCCACCCCCCCCCCCGCTCCCACCCCTTCTCCGGACGCCGACTCGGAGTTCGTACGGCTCACCCCGGCCGTGGCGGCGCAACTGGACGCGGCCGTGCGTCAGGTCATGCGCGAAGCACAGGTGCCGGGCGTGACGGTCGGACTGTGGGCCCCCGGCAAGGGGAGCTACCTGCGGTCCTTCGGCGTGGCGGACAAGGCGACCGGCGCGCCCATGACGAGCGACCTCCACGTGCGCATCGGCAGCGAGACCAAGACGTTCACGGTCACCGCCCTGCTCCAGCTCGTCGACCAGGGGAAGGTCGGCCTGGACGACGTCATCGGCACCTACGTCACGGGGGTTCCGAACGGCGACCGCATCACCCTGCGCCAACTGGCGGGCATGCGCAGCGGACTCTTCAACTACAGCCTGGACGAAGCCTTCGTCAAGGACTTCGAGGCCGACCCGAAACAGGCATTCACCCCACAGCAGTTGCTCGACGTCTCCTTCAAGCACCCCGTGCTGTTCGAGCCGGGCGCGGAGTTCGACTACAGCAACACCAACCTGATCCTGCTCGGCCTGGTCGTCGAGAAGATCACCGGCCGGCCGCTCCACGACGTCATCACGAAGGACGTCCTGGGGCCGGCCGGGCTCCGGCGCACGGTCTTCCCGACGAGCCCGGCCATGCCGGCTCCCTACGCGCACGGCTACACCGACCAGACGGCCTCGGGCAAGGTCGAGGACTCGACCGACTGGAATCCCTCCTGGGCCTGGGCCGCCGGCGAGATGATCTCCGACGTGCAGAACCTGCGCAGCTGGGCCCACACCCTGGCCACCGGCACGCTCCTGAAGCCCGCGACCCAGGCCGAGCGCCTCAAAACCACCCCGATGGACATCCCTGGTGCCGGCTACGGGCTGGGCATCTTCGACGTACAGGGCTGGATCGGCCACAACGGCTCGATCCCCGGGTACGAGGTCCTGCCCGTCTACCTGCCGCCCGCACGGGCGACGATGGTCATCGTCCTCAACACCGACAGCCAGTACAAGGGCCAGGAGCCCAGCACGCTGTTCGGCGAGGCGGTCACGAGCATCGTGAGCCCCGATCACGTGTACCCCGGCCACAAGCCGGTCGCCCCCAAGGCCGGCTGACGAGGGCCGGCGACAGCTGACGACCTCCGACAGGAGCAGCCATGAGCGTGGTCATCGGTACCTGGAACCTGGAGAACCTCTGCCGCCCGCTGCCCCCGGGCAGCCCGCGCTCGAACCGCTGCGCCGCCAAGGACGAAGCCACGTACCAGGCGAAGCTGGAGGGCCTGGCCGCCACCATCGACCACCTCGCGCCCGATCTCCTCGGCGTCCAGGAGGTGGGCAGCCACGAGGCGCTGTCCGATCTGGTCGAAAGGCTGGACGGCGACTGGCACATCGCCCTGTCGACGCACCCCGACCGCCGCGGCATCCGGGTCGGTTTCATCAGCCGTCGGCCGCTCACCGTCGTCGAGGACCGGACAGCCTTCCCCGAGCATCTCCCGCCCGTCCGGGTCGAGGACGACGGGACCATGATCAAGAAGATGGGCCGCGGCGGCCTGGTCGTGCGCTGGAGTCCCGCACCCGATCACTCCGTCGGTGTGGCCGTCTGTCACCTCAAGTCGAAACTGCTGACCTTCCCCGGCAACCGTCACGGCACGGACGACGAGGAACTGCGCGCCCGCTACGCGGCGTACGCCCTGTACCGGCGCGCCGCCGAGGCCGTCACCATGCGCTTCGTCGCCGATCAGCTCCTGCAGGGCGACGGGCGCACGCACGAGGTGATCGTGATGGGCGACCTCAACGACGGGTTCAAGGCGGCCACCACGCAGATCCTCTACGGCCCGCAGGGCTCGCAGATCGGTACCGGCGGCTTCAACGACACCGACCTCGGCGACCCGAGGCGGCTGTGGAACCTGGCTCCGCTCATCCTGGAGAAGGACGGGTTCTCCCGCATCTTCGAAGGACAGAAGGAACTCATCGACCACATTCTGGTGAGCCATGCCCTGCTGCCCCGCCTGGGGCGGGTCTTCACCGGTCCGGAGAAGCTGCCGACGGTGGACGGCGCACGCCCGGCCGCGCCGCACGACAGCCCGTCCGACCATGCGGCGGTCCTCGCCGAACTCGACTACTGACCGGGCCGGCCTTTCCTTCCGGTTCACGCCGGGACCGCGTCACCCCGCCGTGCCGAAAATCCCGCTTCCGAGCCGGCTTTGAGGACTCATCAGCGCCGACTGCCGTCCGGAATTGGCCACGGGGAATTCCTGTCGGCCGACCGATTCCACGAACATGCCCCTTCCGGAAACGGCCGACAAAACGCAGCCCACAGGCTCCGACCAGGGACGCAACGGCTCCGATAAAAGGTGCCCGGGTCAACTGTGCTGTCCGACAGATGAGTTACTACCCAGAAGACATGGAAGGTCGCACACAGTTCGGGTAGCTTTCCTTCACGTCGCCGCCACACCCGGGGCACAGGGCCCCATGGGACTTGCGGCACAAAGGACCCGACCCCTGTTGACGACAGCAACCGAAGTCTTCACAGTCCGGCCGTACACCCCTCATTGCCAGGTGATCAGCACCGAAGGCGATCATGCCGTCATAGGTATTTCTCCGGGGAACAGTTACTTCTCGGCCCAACGAGTCATCGACCTTGCCCACTGGGGCATGCGCAACTTCGAGCAGGTCGACCTCATCTACACCGACCTGCACGTGGCAGAGATGTACGAGGCCCTCGGCTACGGCGAGGACGAAGCACGACGCAAGGCGGTGAAGAACCTGCGCGGAGTCCGCGCCAAGGTCAACAACGCCGCTGCCGAAGCCGACCCCACCGGCGCCCGCCTCCGTGCCCGCCCGATGTCGTCCCTCACCGACATCCCGGCGTACCGCACGCTCCACAACCATCTGAACAACCTGCTCGACATCGACCCGGAGTTCCGCGAGACCTGCAACTCCCTGGTCGACGTGTTCCTCTCCTCCAAGGTGCTGAACGGCGAGGCCGCCACCACCCGGCAGCGGGACGTCTGCCTGGAGTACGTCTGCGCCGAAGCTCCGCTCTTCCTCGACACGCCCGCCATCCTGGGCGTGCCGTCCTCCCTCAACTGCTACCACCAGCTCCTGCCCATGGCGGAACTGCTCTACTCACGCGGCTCGGGCCTGCGCGCCTCGCGCAACCAGGGCCACGCGATCATCACCCCCGCCGAAGGAGTTACCGATGTCCACTGACACCCTTCTCGACTTCCCGTTCTCCGCGCGCGGCGACCAGCTCCCGCCCGAGATCGAGGAGCTGCGCAGCGAACCGGTGAAGAAGGTTCGCACGATAGCCGGGGACGAGGCATGGCTCGTCTCCTCCTATCCGCTGGCCAAGCTGGTCCTCGAGGATCCCCGGTTCAGCCTGAAGGACACCTCGGCACCCGGTGTGCCCCGCCAGTACGCGCTGACGATCCCGCCCGAGGTCGTCAACAACATGGGCAACATCACCGGCGCGGGACTGCGCAAGGCCGTCCTCAAGGCGATCAACCCCAAGACCGACGGCCTCACCGACTGGATGCGCGCCCAGGCCACCGGCCTGGTCGACAGTCTGCTGAGCCACGGTGCGCCGGTCGACCTGCGCGGCCAGTTCACCAACCCGTACGCCGAGAACCTCCACTGCCGCATCCTCGGCATCCCCGAGGCCGACGCGCCGCGCCTGGCCGCCAGCCTCGACATCGCGTTCATGAACTCGGCCTGCCCGGTCACCGGCGCCAAGCTCAACTGGGACCGGGACATCGCCTACATGGTGGAGCGCCTCGACGACCCCACCACCACCGGGCTCATCGCCGAGCTCGCCGCGCTGCGCAACGACCCCGCCTACGACCACCTGACGGACGAGATGCTCGCCACGGTGGGCGTCACGCTGTTCGGCGCGGGCGTCATCTCCACCATGGGCTTCCTGACCATGGCGATCGTCTCGCTCCTCCAGCACCCCGAGATGTGGGAGCAGTTGCGCAAGGAGCCGGAGAAGATCCCGGCCGCCGTGGACGAACTCCTGCGCATCAACCTGTCGATCGCCGACGGCCTGCCCCGGCTCGCTCTGGAGGACGTCACCCTGGGCGACGTCGAGGTGAAGAAGGGCGAGCTCATGCTCGTCCTGGTCGAGGCCGCCAACACCGACCCGGATGTGTACCCGGACCCGCACGTCGCGGACATCGACCGGCCGAACGCCGGCACGCACCTCTCCTTCGGCGGCGGCGCGCACTACTGCCCCGCCACCGCCCTCGGCAAGCGGCACACCGAGATCGCCATCGAGGTGCTCCTGGAGAAGATGCCCAACCTCGCTCTCGCCGTGCCGGTCGACCAGCTGGTGTGGCGCACCCGCTTCATGAAGCGCCTGCCGGAGCGGCTGCCCGTGCTCTGGTGATCACGTAGGCGCGCGGGGACGACGCGCCTGCCGATGATGGCCCCGGCCTGGGGGAATCCGGCCGGGGCCATCGCCCTGCCGAGACCCTCACGCGCCCGGTGCGGGTTCCCGTACGGGGACCCGCACCGGGCGGTGGTTCAGGAAGTCCGCGGTGGCCGCCACGAACCGGGCGGCGTCATCGAGCCAGGGGTAGTGCCCCGCCCCCTCCTGCACGACGAGGGTGGCGTGGGGGAACAACCCGGCGCACTCGGCCACCGAACGAGGGGGACTGTTCACGTCGAACTGCCCCGCGAGCAGGAGGACGGACGCCGCACAGACGGCGAGCGCCGCGCGGGTGGCCTGCGGGTCGAAGGCGCCCTCGGCCGCGAAGAGCGCGACGGCCTCCTTGTTGTCCGGCCGGGCCGCTGCCTGATGGCGCTGCGCCGCGGCGTCCCAACGGCCGTGGAAGAAAGGGCTGATGGCCTCCCAGTCACTGCCGTTGCCCGCGCCGATGGCCTCCAGCGCGGCGAACGCCGCCGGGAACCAGGGCTCGCCCTCGCGCAGCCGCGCGACCTCCCTGCGGGTCTCGCCGGTGATCTCGATGCCGACGGCCCGGGTGCCGGGCGCGATCAGGACGAGCCTGCCCAGGCGGTCCGGGTACCGGGCCGCGTACTGCGTCGCGGGGTTGGCGCCGGCCGAGTGGGCGAGGAGGTCGATCCGGGCGAGGCCGAGGTGCTCGCGCAGGGCCTCGATGTCCTCGACGAGGCGGTCGCAGCGGTAGGAGCCGGGGTCCTCGGGGACGGCGGACCGGCCGGTGCCGCGGAGGTCCAGCACGATCAGCCGGCGCTGCGCGGACAGGCCGCCGAGGTCTCCGAGGTAGGCGGAATCCGCAGGCCCGCCCGGGACGCAGACGACCGGGTCGCCGCTCCCGTGGGTGCGGTAGGCGAGCAGGGTGCCGTCGGGTGCGGTGAAGGTGGGCATGGTGAGGATCCTGCCAGCCATAACCAGGTTGTACAACCAGGTTATGACGAAGACCCCGCCCGGTGTATAACCGAGTTGTGGCAGGGAGAGAGAGTGCGCAGAGCACATCCGGGACGCTGACCGAGGAACAGGCCGCGCGGATGCTCGCCGGCATGAACGAAGTGATCCGCGCGGGCGAGGAGATGCGGAAGCTGCGCGCCGAGATGATCAAACTGTTCGCCGGCTTCGGCTGGACCCAGGACAGGATCGCCCGGATCGCGGACATGAGTCAGCCCGCCGTGTCCAAGCAGGTGGCGAAGTACGCGGCCGAGGACGCCGCACCCCCGATGGGGCTCGCCCTCGACCAGTACGACATGCCCTGGCTCGAAGGACGGCTGTGGGGTCTCGCGGAGACGGTCGCCGAGACCCTCGACACCGCACGCTGCGCCCGCAGCGTCGACGCCTTCGCCCGGGGCCGCAAGCGCTTCACGCCCCGGACCGCCGACGAGCTGCGCCGCCTCCTCGAGGAGGACCTGACCACTCACCGCGCGGAACTGCCCCTCGGCTTCCGGGCGGCGTACGACGAGATCAGTCGCGCCCTCGACGTCCCGCCGAGGCGGGCGACCGGCACGACGGCGCCGGCTTCCGCCCCGGCCCCGGCCTCCGCCTCGGTACGCCGCACCCTCGCCCGCCAGCTGCAGCGCGACCGGCTCCTCGGCGAGCTCTGAAGCCTGCCGCGGCCCCGTGCCCGTTCGTTCAGGAAGCCCGGATCGCCCGGTCGATCTCCGCGCCGGTACGGGCCACGACGACGGGCCACTCGTCCCCGAGGGAGGCGGGCAGAGGATCACGGTCCTCGTCCCGCTGGATCATGGTCGGCCCACGACGGCCGGTACGAAGTCCACGACGGCCCGATGCGGCCTGGGCAGGATCGACTCCCGCTGCTGAACTGGGGGTTGCCAGCACGCCGATCCGAAGAAGGGGAAGATTTTGATGCGCAGCCGCGCCCGCAGCACCCTCGCCACCGGCCTCGTCGGCACCACCGCAGCCCTCGTCGCCCTGCTCGTTCCCGGCACCGCCCACGCCGCACCGGCGAAGCTCAGCCATGCGTCGGCCGTGAGCAGGCTCAACGCGACGGGCGGCATCGGCCTGTCCTCGAGCGGCGGTTGCAGCAACCGCAACAACGCCACCTGTACCTCGCTGGAACAGGTCAACGCCGCCACCATCAGCGACGTCATCACCCTGCGCAACGCGAGCCACTGCACCCTCACCATCACGGGCGGCACCGAGGTCGGGCACGCCTCCGGCACCTACAGCCACTGGAACGGCTACAAGATCGACTTCAACCCGTCCGCCTGTGTCAGCAACTACATCACCGGCAGCTTCACCCGGATCGCCAACCGCGGTGACGGCGCCGCCCGTTACCGGTCCGCCGCGGGCAACGTCTACGCCCGCGAGAGCAACCACTGGGACGTCACCTTCTGCGGCGGCAGCTCGGCCTGCACCTCCGCGGCCAGTTCCTGAGCGGTACCCGGCCGGACGGCGGGGCTGCGCCACCGGCGCACCCCCGCACCCGCCCCGCACCCGCGCCGCACCCGCCGGTCCGGGCCGGTCCGCGTCGTCAGTCCTCTCCCAGCACCGCCCTGATCACGTGGCGGGCGTTGCGCGCCATCGCCGGGTTCGTCGTGCGGTAGTACGGAAGCGCGATCAGCGCCTGCGAGAGGGTCCGCCCCCGGCCGCGGCGCCAGGTCGCGTCGTCCACGCCGAGCGCCTCCCGGAAGAGCGTCCTCGCGCCGGCCGGCAGGAGGTTCCACGCCGGGAACAGGTCGCAGGCTGGATCGCCCACCCCCATGCACCCGAAGTCGATCACCGAGGTCAGTCTGCCCCCGTTCACCAGGACATTGCCCGGCGTCAGATCGGCGTGCAGCCACACCGGCGGTCCGTCCCACTCCGGGGCACTCAGCGCGTCCTCCCACACGGCGGCGACGGCATCGCAGTCGACGCCCTCCTGCGGGATCCCCCGCAGTTGCCCGATCGCCGCCCGGGTCGGCGCGTCGAGCGCGGCGAGCGGCCCCCCGCGGTAGGCCCGGGGCGCCCCCGGCAGGGTGATGCTCCGCATCGCCGCCACGAAGGCGGCCAGATCCCCGGCCAGCGCCACGGGCTCGCTCAGCGCACCGGCCTCGGGGAGCTCCCCCGCCAGCCACCGGTACACCGACCACGCCCACGGATACCCCTCCGCGGGCTCCCCGGCCCCCAGCAGCTCGGGGACGGCCGTCGGCAGCAGGGGCGCGAGGCGGGGCAGCCATTCCCATTCCAGCGCCACGTCCTCGGCCCCGCCCGCCAGCATCGGCAGCCGCACGACCATGCCGTCGCCCAGCCGGTACATGCCGTTGACCGTGCCGCCGGACGGAAACCGCTCCACGGTCAGCCCGGCCCACTCGGGGAACTGCCCGGCGATCAGGCGGCGCACGAGGTCCTCGTCGATGGGTGCGCGCCACGGTGCATCTGTAATGTGCTCATGGACCAC
The DNA here is from genome assembly GCF_053610205.1 of Streptomyces sp. NPDC054932. NCBI lineage: Bacteria > Bacillati > Actinomycetota > Actinomycetes > Kitasatosporales > Streptomycetaceae > Streptomyces > Streptomyces sp. NPDC054932. The sequence goes on from NZ_JBSGXU010000039.1 coordinate 45,140, forward strand.
CATCCGACCTCCGACGGCCAACCGGATCAAACCCTTTTCGTGCGGGGACTCGGCTGGGCCGTCTCTTTCGGATCTTGCCGGGCCCGCGCCGCCCGGCACCGCACCTCGCCGCGTTGTCGGAACACCGCACGGGACTACGGACTGGTGGAGATCACCTTCGCGCCCCCGCCCCCGGAGTCCGGCGCCCGCGTCCACGCCATCGCGGACCCCGATCCCTACGGGCCCGGCGGGGTCGATCCGGATGGCACCGTTGCCCCACCGGGGTCGTGATCGTTTGGGTCGCTGACAGGACATCCACAGCGGACGGGGCGAGTGATCGGGGTGCGAGTTGCGCGAAGGACCGTTCTGCAGGCGGCTTCGGTGGGAGCCGTGACGGCGCTGCTCGGCCGGGCGTCCGCGGCGGCGTCAGCACCCGGCGCCGCCGCCGGGGACCCGGTCAGGCTGCGCTTCACCCGTGCCACCAACGGCGCGGCCACCGCCACCGCCGGCGGGGACCGGGTCATCGCCGAGGTGCAGGGCGTCCTCTGGTCGCTGCCCGCGGACGGCGCCCCCGCGACACCGCTGACCCCGCCCGACCTGGAACCCGGCCGCCCGGTGTTCTCCCCCGACGGCCGCCTGGTGGCGATGAGCGCGTACCGGGGCGGCACCTTCCACATCTGGGTGATGAACGCGGACGGCTCCGGCCTGCGCCCCCTCACCGACGGCCCCTTCGACCACCGGGCGCCCGCCTGGTCGCCCGACGGCCGCACCCTCGCCTTCTGTTCCGAACGCGGCGGTGATCCGGTGGCCGGCAGCCCGTACCGGATCTGGACCGTCACCGTGACCGGCGGCCGCCCTCGCCGGCTCACGGGCCTGCCCGGACAGGAGGGACCCGGCCAGGACGGGGAGTGGGAGGACTTCGACCCGGTCTGGTCCCCGGACGGCTCGCGCGTGCTGTTCGTACGCGGCACGCCCACCGGGGAGACCCTGACCGCCCGGACCATCGCCTCGGTGGCCGCGGACCCCGGAGCCCGGGAACCGGTGCGGGTCGAACACACCGTCACCGACGGGCGGCTGCTGGCCCCCGCGCTCTCCCCGGCCGGACGCACCGCCTGGCTGACCGCGACCCCGGGCCCCCGCAAGGCCGAGAACCTCTCGCTGTTCGCCGACGGCCGTCCGGTCCCCCTCGACGGTGATCTCGCGCCCGCTCCCCCGCGCTGGATCGGCGACGACCGGCTGCTGATCACCCTCGACGGCCGGTTCCGGGTGATCCGCCCCCACCGGGACGGCGACGAGGGCCACGAGATCCCGCTCGATGCCACCCTCGACGTGGTCCGCCCCCGCTACCGGGTCAAGGAGTACGTCCTGGAGGCCGAACGGAGCCTTCCGGTCCGTGGCATCCACCTGCCGACCCTCTCCCCCGACGGCCGCAGCGTCGCCTTCGCCGCACTGAATGCGCTGTGGGTCGCACCCGTCACCGGCGGGGCGCCCCGCAGGATCGTCCAGGCCCCCGTCACCGCCTACGTCCAGGGGCCGGTGTGGAGCCCGGACGGCCGCGCCCTGGTCTACACCGACGACCGCGACGGGCTGAACGCCGTCCGCCGCCGGGAACTCGACGACGGCCGCGAGAGCGTCCTCGCCCCGGGCGGCCGCGTCTACGGGGTGCTGTCGCCGGACGGCAGGCGGCTCGCCGCCCTCGACCTCGCCGGGCGGCTCCTCGTCCGCGACCTCGCGACCGGGACCGAGACCCCCCTCGTCGCGGCCCTCGGCGGCGGCGGTCTGCCCGGCCCGCCCAGCTGGTCGCCCGACGGTCGCCACCTCGCTTTGTGCGACCGCAACCGGCTCAGCCGGCGCTTCCGCGAGGGCTACAACCTCATCCGCATCGTCGACACCGCCACCGGAGCCGCCCGTCTCCACGCACTCGCCCCGCACGCCTCGCTCGCGGACCGCTACGCCTCCGGCCCGGTCTGGTCCCCCGACGGCCGCTTCTTGGCCTGCGTCAGCGAGTCGGCCCTCTGGCTGCTTCCCGTCGGCCCCGACGGCACCCCGTCCGGGCCGGCCCGCCGCCTGACCGACGAACCCGCCGACCACCCTTCGTGGTCCGCGGACTCCCGCACCCTGCTCTACCAGTCCTGTGCCCGGCTGCGCCTGCTCACCCTGGACGGCGCCGGCGCACCGGCAGGGGCGCCCCGGACCGTCCCCGTCGCCCTGACCCACCGGCGCCCCGCCCCGGTCGACACCGTCGTGCACGCGGGCCTGCTGTGGGACGGCACCGGCTCCCCGCCCCGCGCCGATGTCGACATCCTGATCGGCGGCGGCCGGATCACCGCCGTCGAGCCGCACCGTCCGGGCCGCCGTGCCACCCGTACCGTGGACGCCTCCGACGGCACGGTCCTGCCGGGGCTGTGGGACGCGCACGTCCACCCGTACCCCTACACCTACGGCGCCCGCCAGGGCGCGCTGCACCTCGCCTACGGCGTCACCACCACCGTCTCGCTCGGCGGTTCCGCCTACGAACAGGCCCGGCTGCGCGAGGACATCCGGGCCGGGCGGCTCGCCGCGCCCCGGTTGCTGGCGGGCGGGGAGCTCCTCGACGGCTCGCGGGTCGCCTACAGCATGGGGCGCGCCCATCGGACGCGTGCGGGGTTCGCCCGCTCGCTGGCCCGGGCCGCGGCGCTGGACTGGGACTTCGTCAAGACGTACGTGCGGGCCCCCTACGCCCACATGGCCGAGGCCGCCCGTTTCGCGCACGAGCGGCTCGGCGTCCTTGCGGGCTCCCACCTGTGCGCCCAAGGCATCTGTTCCGGCCAGGACCTGACCACGCATCTGGTGGCGACCGAACGTGCCGAGTGCGGGCACGGTGCGACCCCGCGGGGGCACACGTACCAGGACACCCTGGAGGTCTACACGCGCGGCGGTTTCGATCTCATCGCCACCCCCTTCACGGCGCTCCCGCTGATCGGCGCCGATCCGGCGCTCGCCGACGACGCCCGGGTGACGTCCCTGATGCCGCCGTGGGACGTGGCTGCCGTCCGGGCCGCGGCGGCCGCGCCGCCGAGTGCGGAGCAGAGCGCCGCCCTGGAGCGGGAGGTCGGCGTCTACCGGCGCGTCATCGGGGGCGGCGGCCGGCTGGCGTTGGGCACGGACGCCCCGCTCACCCCGGTCGGCCTCCATCTCCACCTCGCCCTGCGGGCCCTGCACCGGTACGGCCTGTCGCCGGCGGAGGCCCTGACGACGGTGACCCGGACTCCGGCCCGGATGTTCGGCGTCGCGGACCGGCTCGGCACGGTCGAGCCCGGCCGGATCGCCGACCTCACCCTGGTCGCGGGCGACCCCTTCGCCGACTTCGGCGACCTGGTCCGCGTCCGAGGCACCGTCCGCGGCGGGACGCTCCACGAACGCCCGGCCCTGGAGCGCGCCTTCGCCCCTCCCACCCCGCCCGCGGCCCCGGACCCCGCCGACTGGCACACGGTGCTGGACCAGATGCTCCGCAACGGCTGCTGCACCCCGCACGGCTAGGCCGTCTCTTCCGGATCTTGCCGGGCCTGCCTCGGCCGGACGCCGCGTCACGGACGTTTGTCCGCAGGGATCGGTGGAAGAGTCGAGTCCGACGTACGGTCGACCGACCGGCCGATCCAGAAGGGGAGCCCGCCGATGCGCCTCTACGCCCAGACCCCAGCACGTCGCAACCGCCAGGTGCTCGCGGACCTGATCGCCGTGCTCCTGATCGCCGCCGCGGTGTGGTTCGCCCTCGCCGTCCACGACACGATCATGCTTTTGGCGGAGCCGGGCCGAAGGGTCGAGAGCGCGGGCGACAGCCTCGCCACCGAGCTCGAGAACGCCGGCGACGCGGCCTCGAACGTGCCGCTCGTGGGTGACCTCCTGCAGAAGCCGCTCCAGTCCGCGGCCGACGCCAGTACCGGGTTCGCGGACGCCGGGCAGTCGCTCCAGGACACCGTCAGCCAGGTGGCCACCCTGACCACGCTGGCGCTGATCGTCCTTCCGGTGGCCTTCGTACTGCTGCTGTGGCTCCCGCCGCGCCTGCTCTGGATCCGGCGCAGCGGCACCGTGCGGCGCCTCCTCGACGCACCCGGGGGCGCCGACCTGCTCGCCCTGCGCGCCCTCACCGGCCCGCTGCGCGACCTCGCCGCCCTCCCCACCCCTCCGGGCGGTCTCGCCGACGCCTGGCGCCGCGGCGACCGCCAGGTGATCGCCGATCTGTCCGAAGTCACGCTCAGGCGGGCCGGTCTGCGGCCCTGACGGCTTCGCAGCGGCCGTGTCGGTGGCCGCGCCTACAGTCGCGGGATGACAGCGAACGACAGGGCGGGGGCGGCGCGGCCCGGCCGCGCCGCCCTCGACCATCTCCTGGACCTGATCTCCGAGTCCGCGTGGGGCGACGACCTGGTCCTGCGGGGCAGCATGGTGATGCCCGCGTGGGTCGGCGCTCCGGCCCGGCCGCCGGGCGACCTCGACTTCGTCGTGCTGCCGCCGTCGCCGGTCCCCGTCGATGCGCTGCACCCCCACCCGTACGTCGCGGCGCACGACGCCGTACAGCAGTGGCCGGAGGCCGCCGACGGAGCGGCCCGGTACGAGATCTGGGCGGACGGGGAGGAGGAGTTCGAGACGCGGGGGCTGCGCGCGGAGGTCCCGCCGGAGGGCCTGGTGTGGCAGGCGGAGCCGGAGCCGGAGGACTTCCCCCCGTACGAGGACCTGCTGGAACGGATCCGCGCCCGCCCGCAGGCCGCCCCGGGTGTCCTGCTGAACGCGGACGGGGCGCGCCGGGACGGTACGTGGGCCTACGCGTATGCGCACGGCGAGGACGGGCCCGGCGGGATCCGGATCCTGGTCCCGTGGCGGGCGGAGTCCGGTGCGGCGGGTGTGGCACAACTGGACTTCTCCCGCGACGAGCGGCTGCCCGAAGCGCCCGTCTGGACGGCCGTGCCGCGCTGCGACGGCGGGGTCACGGTGGTCCGGACGGCGAGCCGTGACCTCTCGCTGGCCTGGAAGTTGCGGTGGCTGCTGGAGGACGCGGCGTCGGAGGACGGGCCGCGGTGCAAGGACCTGTACGACGCCGTGCTGCTGGCGGAGGCCTGCCGGGAGCGACCGCGCCCGGAGCCGCCGGGTCTGGCCGGCGTACGGGTGGAGGAGGAGGCGTGGCGGCGCTTCCGTGCGGCCCACCCGGGGGTCCGCGGTACGGCCGCCGACTGGATGGGCCGCCTCCGCACGGCGCTGGCCCCCGCGGCCGCCCCCATGGGTGTCGACCCGAACGTGAAACCCAGCGGGGTCGGCCACTGCGCCGAGCGGCGCGGCGGGGCGCGGTCAGGGCTGGTCGTACCAGGCGAAGGCCGCGATCCGCCAGCCTTCCGGGGTGCGGACGAACTGGATGGTCTTGGTCCCGCCGCCCTCGAACGGCTCGCCGTCGAGGATGCCGGACTTGCGGTATTCGCCGAACCGTGACGCGATGTCACCCGCGATCTCGGTCCGTTCGGAGGTCTCCCATTCGCAGAATCCGGTCAGCCGGCCGTCGGTCAGCAGGCGTCGTCGCGGCTCGATGAACCCTTCGACGGTGTAGACCGTGAACTGCGGGCCGGTCATGGTGATCACCGCACCCGGCAGCAAGAGCCGGCGGATCCGGTCCAGATCGGCGGTCCTGCCGCCCCGGTTGTCGAAGGCGCCGAAGAACTCTGCGGTCACCACGTCTATTTCGGCCTTGTACGACATGGCGCGACAGTAACACCGCAGGGATCAGGGCGTGTCCGCCGCGTCGGAGAGGTGGATCCGGTAGTACTTCAGCCCGCTCGTCCTCGGCGACCAGTCGCATGCCGACCGCGGTCATCACGTGCTGGGAGCCGGTGTTGTCGTGCGCCGTGTCGCCCTCCACCCTGGTGGCACCGTGCGCACGGGCGACGTCCAGCAGCGCGCGCAGCGCCTCGGAGGCGTACCCCCTGCCCCTGACCGAGGGGATGAGGCCGTAGCCGATGACCACGGTTCCGTGTTCGTCGGGGGCACCGTGGAAGCCCAGTCCACCGATCGCGAGTCCGTCCGCGCGGCGGCGTATCTCGTAGGCGCCGAACGGCCGGGGATCGCCCTTGACGGCGCAGGTGTTCAGGAACCCCTCGGCCCCGGTCACATCGACCTCGGCGGGGTAGCCGGGGGCCCACCGGGCGTCGTCGTCCGGCTCGGCCGCCACCACCCGCCGCGCCTCGTCGGGATTCATGGGATGGAGCACCAGCCGGGCCGTCACAAGATCGTCCATGACAGGGAGGACTATCACGAGGTGCGGCCGGCCCGCACCGGGACGGTCCGCCGATCTGCCGGGCGGGCGGGCGAGCCCCGGTCCCGTCCGCCGGCCGGCCGGCCAGTCACTCCGCCAGGGCCGTCGTGATCACCAGGGGCGGCCTCGACCGCTCCGCCGACCACGCGCGGCCGGCCGCGAAGTCCGCGTCGGCCACCGTCAGCGCCTCCTCCACGGTGGGCCGGTCCTGGACGACGTCCCGGAAGCCCGCGCGCTCCAGCAGGGCCGGCAGGAGGCCGACGGGCCACGCGTGGTTGCGCATCTCCTGCCAGGATCCGTCCGTGCGCCGGAGCCGTACGGTCAGCTCCTCGCCCGGACCGTACACCGCGCCCGGGTCGCCGATCCGCAGCGATGCGTACTCCGTGCCGCTGCAGGCGGGATCGGTGGTCAGCAGCACGAACGGGGCGCCCGGCCGCAGGAGTCGGCGGATCTCGGTGAACACGCCGAGCACCGCCTGCTCGGTCGGCAGCGATGCCAGCACGTGATTGCACATCACCGCGTCCGCGCAGCCGTCCGGCAGGCCGGTGACGCGTCCGTCCTCGACCAGGTGGAACTCGGCCACCGCGGTCGCCGAGCCACGGGCCAGCGCCAGCATCTCCGGTGAGGTGTCCACGCCCAGTACCCGGGCCCCCAGCCGCCGGGCCGCCTGGTCGGCCACCTTCCCCGGCCCGCATCCGTAGTCCACCAGGACCTGGCCGGCACCGGTCCGGCGGGACAGCGCCCGGAAGACGAACGGATACCCGAGCAGCCAGTCCGTGGCCGCCTCCACCGCCGCGAATGCCTGCGCCCCTTCATGTCCGGACCAGGCCGCGCCGCCTTCGGCACCGCCCTGCCCGGGTCCCTGCGACCTGTCGCTCACAGCCCCACTATCGACCCGCGGCGGCCGTACGGAGGTGGAACGACACGGGACACCCCAGGGGGTGTCCGCAAAGTCCCGCCTGGCCCGCGACGCCCGGCACGGCGCCTCGCCGCGTTGTCGAAGCGCGCGAGTACGAACAGGTACGAGCTGCGCTTCCCCGCCTTGCGA
>NZ_JBSGXU010000040.1:0-51469 GCF_053610205.1 Streptomyces sp. NPDC054932
CTCCCCGGCCCCACCAGGCCGGGGAGGGCGCTCGCTGCGGTCAGGGCCGGCCCGTCAACGCCGCGTACGCCCGCTCGACCTCGCCCAGGTACTGCCCGAGGCGGAAGTGAACCTCCTCGACGGTCCCCTCGTCGGGACCCGGGTACATCAGGTCGGACCAGATGACGGTCTCGCCCCGGAGCCGGACCCGGACGGTCAGCCTGTCCGGCCCCGGATCGGGCCGCTCCTCGGCCGCAATGTCGACCTCGCGCGGCATGTCGGCCGGATGGAGCGGTCCGCCGGGGCGCAGGAGTTGCCCCGGGTCGAGGCCGGCCATTCGGCTGTCGCTGCGCGCCACCAGGTCGAGGCCGTCGACGAAGAGGTGGGTGTGCACGGCGGTACAGGCCGGCGGGCCGGGGCACGCGCTGATGAGCAGCGTGCTGACCGCATGGTTCCGGCCCTGGTGCCGGCTATCGGGCACGGTCGCCCTCGGCCCGCGCGGGGATCTACGAGGCATCTGCCCGATGTGACGTCATGAGCCGATCGTAGTGACCGCGCCGCACGGGTTCGGAAGACCGCGTACCCGTCCGGGGCCGGGAGGTCAGTGCAGGGGAATCGTGCGGATCAGGCCCGCGAAGGCCTGCTTCTCCGCCTCGGTCAGTTCCACCGACTCCATCGGGTGCGCCGCGGAGCTGCGCTGGGCCGGGATCATCGGGAGGCCTTCGGGTGCGGTGGGCTCCGGGCGGTGGAAACGGTTGTCCCGCAGCATGTGACCGAGGCCGAGGACCCAGACGATCGCGGCCACGAGCAGGACGGCGAGGCCGATTTCCTGAGCGAGGGATATGGAGGGGAACACGAGGATCCTCCGGGGATGCGGTCGGTACAAGCCGGTACAAGATCGGGCGTGGAGATACTCAACACCACTGCCGGTCGATTCGGTGGAGATGTGTCGAGCGTCACGCCAGGGCCGAAAGTCCCTACCTTGTCCGAGAAGGCCCCGTTACGGCTCCAGCTGCAGCTTGAAGCCCTCGTGGCTGCGTGCGAAGCCCAGCCGCTCGTAGAAGCGGTGCGCGGTCGTCCGTCGCTTGTTGCTGGTCAGCTGGATCAGGCCGCAGCCGCGCTCGCGGGCCCGCTCGACGGCCGGCCGCATCAGTTCGGCGCCGAGTCCCGCGCCCCGCCGGTCCGCGCGGACCCGTACCGCTTCCACGAGCGCCCGTTCCTGTCCGTTCCGGCCCAGACCCGGGACGTAGGTCAGCTGGAGGCAGCCGAGGACCGCCCCGCCGACCCCGTCCGGGTGGCCTCACGGAAGATCATGGCCGGATTGTGGCAGGGGGCCCGGCCTGGACGGTGGCCGGACCCCTGCGGCTTCGGGACCCGAGGGGTTACGGGCGGAAGCGCAGCACCTGCGGGTCGTGGTCGCTGTTCTGGGCGGCGAACTCCGCGTTGATGTGCACGCTGTCGTACGTGAACTTCTTGATCGCCGGGCTGGTCAGGATCTGGTCCAGCACCTGCGCGTTGCCCTGGTAGACGTACGAGTACCGCTCCGCCTTCGGCAGCGACTTGATCGCCGGGTACAGCGCCCCGCCGTCCGCCAGCGCGTCCGTGGTCGCCGAGAACTCGAAGTCGTTGATGTCACCGAGGACCAGGACGTTGGCGTTCTTGTCCTCCGCCAGGATCTGCTTCACGAAGCCGTTCACGGCCTGCGCCTGGAGCAGTCGCTTGGTCTCCGAGGAACGGAGCGGCGGCTGGTGGTGCGAGGTCAGACCCTCGTCCCCGCCCTTGGAACCGAAGTGGTTGGCGATCACGAAGACCGTCTTGCCGCGGAAGACGAACTCGCCGGCGAGGGGCTTGCGGCTGTCCGCCCACGCCGGGTTGGCGGGGTCGATGCGGCCGGGGGAGTGGGTCAGGGCGGCCTTGCCGTTCTCCTTGACCACGCCGGTCGCCGTCACCGCGTCACCGGGGGCGCGCTCGGTGAAGGAGACGCGCGCCGGGTTGAAGAGGAACACCTGGCGGATGTTGCCGCCGGGCTCGCCGCCGTCCTTCTTGTCCTCCGGGTTGACGGTCCGCCACTGGTAGGCAGGGCCGCCCGCCGCGGAGATCGCCGCGGTGAACTTGGCGAGGGTCTGCTCGGCCGAGACGGTGCCGTCGTTCTTGGCGCCGTTGTCGTCCTGGATCTCCTCCAGGGCGAGGATGTCGGGGGAGGCCAGGTTCTCGACGACGGCCTTCGCCAGCGCGTCGAACTTCTCCTGCGGGTCGGTCGGGTCGAGGTTCTCGACGTTGTACGTGGCCACCGCGAGCTCCTGCTCGGCCTGCGGCTTGGTCTTCTCGGGGGCGAGGGTGCCCGCCTTGACGGTGCCGAGGGTGCGGGCCACCAGCGTGTAGCCGCCGAACTGGTTGAAGTCCAGCGGGCCTTCCGTGGTGCCGGTCAGCTTGTCGCCGACGTTGGCCACGGGGAAGGGCTGCTGCGCGATGGGCGCGAGCTGCTGGATCTGCAGGCGGCCGGTGTTCTGGGACTCGTAGGAGCCGTAGACGGTGCCGCCGCGCTTGGCGGTGTTCTCCCAGCCCTTCACCGTGACCCACAGCTCGGAGTACGGGTCGGTGGCGCCGACGACGCGCGAGGTGCCGATCTTGACGTTCATGCCCTCGAGGGACTCGTAGTGGTCCAGGGCGTAGCGCGAGGGCTCCAGCACCAGGCCGTTGATGCTGCCGCCGGCGGCCGGGTCGCCGGCCGGGGTGTACTCGGCGGGCACGGAGTACTCGTTGATCGCGGTGGCCTCGGGCAGCGCGTTGCCGGAGGAGACCACGGTCACCGTCGGCTTGGAGATCTGGGTCACCGACTGGTTGCCGGAGTTGACGCCACCGGGGATGTACTCGCCGACGGTGCCGGAGACCTTGACCGCGTCGCCCGCGGCGACGGTCGGGACCGAGTTGGTGAAGACGAAGACGCCCTCGCTGGTGGCGTCGTTGTCGTCGGCGTCCGGGTCCTGGATCCAGAAGCCCCGCGAACCGTACGTCCGCACGCCCGTCACGATGCCCTCGACGTCGGTGACCTGCTTGCCGTTCAGCGGGGATATGCGGGTGGTGCCCTGGATGTCGTGGATGCGTATCGGATCGGCGGACACGGCGCCTTCGGCCGCGTCGGCGGAGCCCGCGAGCAGGCCGGTGGCCAGTGCGGTGGCGACGAGGGCCGCGACGGCGGCGGAACGGGGATGCGAGGAGCGCATGGGCAGGAACTCCGGTGTGGGAGAGGGGAAGGTGGGGGGTGCGGCAGCGAGATCTGCGGATGGTCTGCCGCTCCCGATACATCTACGCGCGTCAATTTCCTGTGTGGCCAGCAAAGTTGTCAAGCCCTCCAGGGAATACGACAGCTGACTGTGGGATGAACCAAAGGGGATGGCCCGCCGGACGCGCCCGAAATGCGTCTACGCTGGAGCGCCGCACGACGCCGCATCTGTCATCTGCGCCACATCCGCCATGCCCGCACTGCCCGTCATGTCGGCCATGTCATCGAAATCCGGGCGCATCTGACGGTCCGCTCGTCGCACGGCCCGTGTCACCAACGCCACACCCCGTCCGACCCCGTTCAGACCCCTGTCACAGCCCCGCCCCGCCCCCGCTCCACCTGCGCCACAGCCCTGCCCCACCGCATCCGCGAGGAGAACCGCCCCATGTCCGCAGAGTCGCACCCCACGCTGCCGCCGGTCCGGCTGCACTCCGATGCGGAGCTGGCCCGCGACGCCCTCGGCGCCCCGCTGTTCGCGCGCGCCGTACGACTCGCCCGCTGGGCCGGACCCGACACCCGCGTCGGCGTCGGCGGTGAGCTCGCCGCCGACCAGCTGGCCGAGGCCGCCGCGGTGCTCGGCCTCGACACGGCCGACGCGGACTCCGCCGGGTACGCGAGTCAGGCCTGGCGCGTGGCCGTGGACACCGGCCTGGTCGACGTGACCGAACCGGAGGACGACGGCGGGGAGAGTGGAGGGGCGAGCGTCGAGGGGACCTCCGAGGGGACCCCCGGGGAGCGGTTCGGCACGGCAGCGCCCGGGGAGGACCTCGCACTGGTGACGGGCGGTGCGCCCGGTGACGTGCTCGACCTGTGGCTGGCGGCCCTGGACACGGTGCTCGCCGACGCGGCGGTGCCCGACCTGGACGACCTCGTCGACGCCCTGGACGCGGGCGGGGAGATCGACTTCGACCGGCTGGACTGGAACCCGGGGCGCGAGGCGGACTTCCTCGACGCGGTCCTCGCCAACCTCTACCTGCTCACCGTCACCGAGGGCGGGGCCGCGGACGGGCCGGTTCCGCTGCCGGTGCTCGCCGCGTCGATGGTCGTGCCCGACGACATGGGTGAGCCGACCGACGCCGTGCTGGAGCAGGTCTCGGACGCGATGATGCGCCTCGACGACCAGTTCCGGCAGCTGGAGCCGATCGGGCTGGTGGAGTTCCGGCCCGTCGACGAGGAACTGATGGCGGAGGCCGACGGCTCCCCGGAGCCGGGGACCGTCGGCGCAGACGCTGTCGACGACGAGGAGGTCTCCCGCTACGGCATGGTCCGCCTGACCCCGCTCGGCCTGTACGGGATCAGGGCCCGGATGCTGGAAGCCGGAGTCGACGCCCCCGCCGTGGGCGAACTGGCCGAGAAGGGCGCCGACGCACTGCTCGACGCGATCTCCTTCTACAGCGAGAGCGCCGCCCAGGCCGAGATCGAGCAGTGGCTCGCCGGCCGGGAGCTGCCCGCCGCGGCCGCCGAACTGCTGGCCGCCGCCCGCGGGGACGACGAGGGCGGCCCGCTGCGCCGGCTCCGGTGCCAGCAGGCCCTGGCGCCGGCCGGGCCGGAGGCCGAGCCCGTGGTCCGCTCGGTGCTGGACGACCCGGAGCTCGGTGGTCTCGCCCGGGTCTGGCTGGCCGAGCGCGGGGTGGGCGACGTACCGGCGCCGGACCCGGAGATGGTGTTCTGGCTGACGGTCGACACGATCGCGGCGCAGCTCGCCGCCGACGGGGAGACGGAGGAGCTGCCGCTCCTGATGGAGGGCCTGACCGCTCATCACACGGGCTTCTTCGATCAGGTGTGGCGGGTGGAGCACCCGGCGACGGCGTACGTGCTGGAGACGATGGGCCGGCTGCACCCGGACCGGAAGGCGGCCAAGGAGGCGCGCAAGGCCGCGTTCAAGGCGCGTTCCCGCCGGCCCTGAGGCAGCCGCCGCGGGCGGGCGGTGACAATGCGCCGTTCCTGGGGCCGGAGTTGGCCATTCCGGGGCAGGGCAAGGGGTCGGTTCTTCTTGGTGGGTAGTTCAGCCGCCGTTCACGTGCGGGCGGGAGCGTGTGCGCCGACGACCGCACGACAGGCGGACCACCTCCCCACCCCTGGAGCCCCGATGCCGCTCACCCGCAGAGACTTCACCGCCCGCACCGTCATCGCCGGCGCGGGAGTCGCGCTCACCGGGACGGTCGGCGCCCTCGCCACCGCCCCCGGGGCCCTCGCCGCCGAGGACAGCACGGCCCGCGACGAGCACGGGCGGCCCTGCGAGCCCGGCTACGGCCCCCTCGTCCCCGACCCGGCCGGACTGCTCGCCCTCCCCGCAGGGTTCACGTACCGCGTGATCACGCACAGCGGGGTCACCAAGCTGGACTCCGGCGAGACCACCCCGTCCAACCACGACGGGACCGCCGCCTTCGAGGGCCACCGCGGGGTCACCCTCCTCGTCAACAACCACGAGCTGAAGGGCAAGCGGGAGAACTGGGCCCACCCCGTCCCGCTCACCGAGGGCCTGGTCTACGACCCGGCCGCGGCCGGCGGCTGCACGGTCGTCGAGGTCCGGCGCGGCGGCGAGGTCGCCGAATGGGTGGGCATCGCCGGTACGTCGACCAACTGCGCGGGCGGCGCCACCCCCTGGGACACCTGGCTGACCTGCGAGGAGAACTCGGACCTCGCCGGAAAGAACGGCATGACCAAGGACCACGGCTACGTCTTCGAGGTCGACCCGCACGACCGGCGCGCCAACCGCGACCCGCGGCCCGTCAAGGCCTTCGGGCGCTACGACCACGAGGCCGTGGTCATCGACCCGCGCCAGGGCCACGCCTACCTGACCGAGGACGCCTCCGGCCCCAACGGGCTGCTCTACCGCTGGACCCCGCCCCGCGGCTTCCGCCACGGGCGCGGCAGGCTCCGTACGCTCGCGGCCGACGCCGGCGTGCTCCAGGCGGCCAAGTGCATCGACAGCTCGGGCCGGTTCGTCGACGACCTCTCGCGCGCCACGAGGATCGGCACGGTCTACGGGGTCGACTGGGTGGACGTGGCCGACCGCGACGCCCGGACCGTGCCGGTGCGCAAGCAGTTCGCGGACGGCGTGGTGACGCGCGGGCGCAAGCTGGAGGGCATGTGGTGGGCCGACGGAGGCGCGTACTTCGTCTCCTCCTACGCCCGTGAGGAGAGCCCGGGCGCGGCCCACGACGGTCAGGTCTGGTTCTACGACCCCAAGCGGCGCACGATCCGGCTCACCGTCCTCATCGGGGTCAACGCGGACCCGTCGGTGGACGGCGGCTACGACGGCCCCGACAACATCACCGTGTCCCCGTACGGCGGCCTGATCATTGCGGAGGACGGCTCGGGGCTGCAGCACCTGTTCGGTGCGACCGCATCGGGACGCACCTACCCGCTGGCGCGCAACGAGCTGAACATCGGGTCGGCCGAGGAGCCCGAATACTCCGAATTCACCGGGGTCTGCTTCGCTCCGGACGGACGCACGCTGTACGCCAACATCCAGGACCCGGGCATCATGCTGGCCATCACCGGGCCGTGGCGGCGCGCCCACTGACGGCGGGGCCGCTGCGGCGCCCGCACCTCAGTGGGCCGGGGAAACCTCCGCGCGGGAGGCCTCGGCCCACTCGGCGAGGAGGAACTCATACGCCTCCGAGGGCCACTCGCCGTCCACCCGGGTCTCCACAAGGTGCCGTATCGCCTCGTTCGCCTCGGCGGCGGACGGGCGGGCGGGCCCCGCGGGTGTGAGTGTCTCGTGCATGGTTTCAAGGCTACGGGCGGGCACTGACAGCCACCTGCACATTACGCGTGGCATCCATCACCCGGGATGCGCACCGGTGGCCGTATGTGCCCGCCCACCTGCTCAGAGTGCTTGTGCGGCGGGCTTGACCATGCCGCGCACTGTGCGCGACTTCACAAACTCGCCCATGGCCGTCATCTCCCACTCGCCGGAGAACTGCTTGATCAGCTTGGCCATCATCACGCCGGTCTGGGGCTCGGCGCTCGTGAGGTCGAAGCGCACCAGCTCCTCGCCGCTCGCCGCGTCGATCAGGCGGCAGTATGCCTTGGCCACCTCGGTGAACTTCTGGCCGGAGAAGGAATTGACCGTGAAGACCAGGCCGGTGGCGTCGGCGGGGATCCGGCCGAGGTCCACGACGATCACCTCGTCGTCGCCCGCGCCCTCACCGGTGAGGTTGTCGCCCGAGTGCTTGATGGCGCCGCCGAGGATGGACAGCTTGCCGAAGTAGCAGCTGTCGATGTGGTTGCGCTGCGGGCCGTACGCGATGACGGAGGCGTCGAGGTCGATGTCCCGGCCGCGGAACGCGGGCTCCCAGCCCAGGCCCATCTTGACCTGGGAGAGCAGCGGACGGCCGCCCTTGACCAGGGAGACGGTCTGGTTCTTCTGGAGGCTGACCCGGCCCTTGTCGAGATTGATCTTTCCGGTGCCGGGTGCGGGGGCCGGGGGCGCGGCGGGGGCCGCGGGCGCGGGCGGGACGGGAGCCGCGGGCGTGGTGGCGCCACCGAGCCAGGGGGAGGCCGGGTAGGAGACCGGCGGGGCCGGGGGCGCGGGGGGCGCCGGGGCCGGAGGGGGCGTCACGGCCTGGGCCGGTGCGGGCTCCTCGTCCACGGAGACCCCGAAGTCGGTGGCGATGCCCGCGAGGCCGTTCGCGTACCCCTGGCCGACCGCGCGCACCTTCCACACGCCGCCGCGCAGATAGATCTCGACGACCACGAGTGCGGTCTCGGTGCCCAGCTGCGGCGGGGTGAAGCCGGCGATCACCGCGCCGCCGTCGGCGTTGCGCACGGTGGCGGTGGGCTCGATGCCCTGGAAGCTCTGCCCGGCGGCGTCGGGGCTGGCCGTGACCACGATCCGCTCGATGCCCGGGGGCACCGCGCCGGTGTCCACGGTGATCGAGTCCGGCGTCGAACCGCCGCCGGACCGGTAGCTGACACCGGGCCCGGTGGGCTGGTTGAAGAAGATGAAGTCGGCGTCGGAGCGGACCTTGCCGTCGGCCGTGAGGAGCAGGGCCGATACGTCGAGCCGCACCGGCGCAGCCACGTCGACCGTCACGCGGACGGCATTGAGCGGCAGGTTGGATCCAGGGGTCATAGCGGTCATGCCCGGAGAACGACCGGAGGTGCTTTGCCGTTCCCTTACCCTCGCGGGATATTTCGGGATGTTTCAGTGCTGATTGCGTGAGCGGTCGCCCGACCGGTTGCGCGGGTGGCTGCGCGCGACGCGCTCGTTGCCGAACTTGTACGAGCCGGTCCAGCGGGCCATCACGAGCTGCGCGTCGCCGGACTCCACCTCGGTGAGGAACTGCTCGGCCCGGCCACCGCGCAGGGTGGCCGCGGTGCGGCCCCGGTGGGTGATGACCACGCGGTCGTCGCGGTGGCGTTCGTACGTGAACCCGTGCGGCTTCGGCATGCGGCGCAGCCTGCCGCGACGGGGCCGGACCGGCAAGGGGATTTACCGTGTCCCGGCGGGCGGGGCGGCCTGCCCGCCGGGACACCGTACGGGCGGTGCCCGCTCAGCCCCCGGTGACCTGGCGCGGCAGCCCCAGCGGGTTGGCCTCGCGCAGCTCCGCCGGAAGGAGCGCGTCCGGCACCGACTGGTAGGCCACCGGCCGCAGCCAGCGCTCGATCGCGGTCCCGCCCACCGACGTGGAGTGCGAGGTGGCCGCCGGGTAGGGGCCGCCGTGGTGCTGGGCCGGGGCCACCGCGACCCCGGTCGGCCAGCCGTTGACGACGATCCGGCCCGCCAGCCCGGTGACCTGCCCGATCAGCTCGGTGGCGGGGCCCGGCGCGCCCTCGGTCTCGGCGGCCGACAACTGCAGGGTGGCGCTCAGGTTCCCGCCGAGGCGGCCGAGGACGGCGCCCGCCTCGCCCTGGTCGGCGTAGCGCACGACGACGGTGACCGGACCGAAGCACTCCTCCAGGAGGAGGTCGTACCCGCCGCCCTCCAGAAGGTTCTCGGCCCGTACGGTCAGGTAGCCCGCCCCGACGGTGTGCTCCCCGCCGGAACCGGGGGTGACGGGGGCATCGACGCCGGGCAGCGCCGCCCGCTCGCGCACCCCGGAGACGAAGTTCTCCCTCATCCGGTGGTCGAGCAGCACGCCCGGTTCGGTCTCCCCGAGCGCCTTGGTGAGCTCGCCGGTGACCCGGTCGCCGGCCGCGCCCTCGGGGACGAGCACCAGGCCGGGCTTCACGCAGAACTGGCCGACGCCGAGGGTGACCGAGCCCGCGAGCCCGGCGCCGATCTCCTCGGCGCGTTCGGCGGCGGCGGCCGGGGTGACCACGACGGGGTTGAGGGAGCCCAGTTCGCCGTGGAAGGGGATGGGTGCGGGCCGGGCGGCGGCGGCGTCGAACAGGGCCCGCCCGCCCCGGATGGAACCGGTGAATCCGGCGGCCGCCACCAGCGGGTGGCGGATCAGCTCCAGGCCGGCGTCGAACCCGTGGACCACGCTCACCACTTCGGCCGGAAGGCCCGTGGCGACCGCGGCCCGGCGCAGCAGCGAGGCGCAGAGCTCGGAGGTGGCGGGGTGGTCGGGGTGTGCCTTGACGACCACGGGGCAGCCCGCGGCCAGCGCGCTCGCCGTGTCGCCGCCGGGGACGGAGAAGGCGAGCGGGAAGTTGGAGGCGGCGTAGACCGCGACCACGCCGAGCGGGACCTTGTAGCGGCGCAGTTCGGGGCGCGGCGGGCTGAGGGAGGGGTCGGCGCGGTCGATCCGGATGTCGAGGTAGGCCCCGGCGTCCACGGCGTCGGCGAAGGCGCGCAGCTGGCCGGTGGTGCGGGCCAGTTCGCCGGTGAGCCGGCCCGGTCCGAGCGCGGTCTCGGCGTCGGCGGCCTCGATGACGTGGGCGGCGGCCTCGTCGAGGGCCGAGGCGGCGGCGCGCAGGAAAGCGGCGCGGACGCCGGCGTCGGCGAGCGGGCCACGGGCGGCGTGGGCCGCCCGTACGGCTTCGTCCACCTCACGGGGTGTGGCCTCCACCGCAACCTGCTCGCGCTGCTTCCCGGTGCGGGGGTCCACACTCCAGACTGGTGTCGTTGTCATGGCCCACTGCCTCCTGGATCGTTCAGTATTCTGAACGCGGTTCCGGTGGATGAATGATCACATCTGCTGTGGACTCTATTTCCGCGTCCTCGGCGTGACAAGAGGCGATCAGAGGGGAAGCAGCCGTATGACGACGACCGAGTCGGGGATCCCGGCGCAGGCGGCGCCGGTCAAATCGGCGGTGCGGACCGTCCTGCTGCTGGAGCACTTCGCGGCCCGGCCGGGGCTGCACAGCCTGGCCGACATCCAGAACGACCTCTCGCTCCCCAAGTCCAGCCTCTACATGCTGCTGCGCACCCTGGTGAATCTGGGATGGGTGGAGACGGACGCGACGGGCACCCGGTACGGCATCGGCGTACGGGCCCTGCTGGTCGGCAGCTCGTACATCGACGGCGACGAGGTCGTCGCCGCCGCCCGGCCCACCCTGGACCGGCTCTCCGACGACACGACGGAGACCATCCACCTGGCCCGGCTGGACGGGACGAGCGTGGTCTACCTCGCCACCCGGCAGTCCCAGCACTACCTGCGGCCCTTCACCCGGGTCGGGCGGCGGCTGCCCGTGCACTCGACGGCTCTGGGCAAGGCGCTGCTGGCCACGCACACGGACGCGGAGGTGCGGGGACTGCTGCCGCGGCGGCTGGAGGCGGTCACCGAGCACACCATCACCGACCGGGAGCAGCTGATCGAGGAGCTGGCGCTGGTGCGGGAGCAGGGGTACGCGGTGGACCGGGAGGAGAACACGCTCGGGCTGCGCTGCTTCGGGGTGGCCGTGCCGTACCGGACGCCGGCCCGGGACGCGGTGAGCTGCTCGGTGCCGGTGGCGCGGCTGACGGGGGAGCACGAACAGGTCATCAAGGCGGCGCTGTTCGAGGCCCGGGACCGGCTGTCGGTGGTGACGCGCCGCATGTGAAGCGGGCCCCGTGTGCGGTGGTGCGGTGCTCCTTCCCGACGCGGGGCGGGTGGTCCTCCCCCGCGTGGGGGAGGCGGTTCCCCTTCAAGGGGGAGGTGGCGGGGCCGCGCAGCCGCGACCGTGGAGGCATGAACACGCGAGCGATGCACCCGAGTGATGTGACGGACGGCAAGCGGCCGTCGGCCGCCAGGCCGGGCACCGGGCGGCGGATCCTGCGGGTGGTGGCCCTGGCCGCCACCGTGCCGTACCTGGGGCTCAAGGCGGCCTGGCTGGCCGGGAGCCAGGTGGGGATACCGGCGGGCAGCCGGCTGAGCGAGCCGGGTCCGTTCTTCACCGCGGCCAATGCCGTCACGATGGCCATGGACGCCTGCGTGATCCTGCTCGTACTGGTGCTCACCAGGCCCTGGGGGATACGGGTGCCGGCCTGGCTGCTGACCGTCCCCGTGTTCGTGGCCACGGGACTGCTGACCCCGATCCTCTTCGCATTCCCCGGCCAACTGCTCGTACGGGCTCTCGGCTTCGGAGCGGACCCGGTCGCGGAGGCGGTGCGGGAGCCCTTCCTGGACCCCTGGGTGTTCAACGTCGTCTACACCGGATTCACGGTTCAAGGACTCGCCCTGGCCGGGCTGTTCGTCCCCTATGCGCGGGAGCGCTGGGGCCGGCGCTGGCAGGGCGTGACGGGGGAGCGGCTGCCGTCGTCCACGGGGGTGGTGGCGGCAGCCGCGACGGTCGTCGGCCTGGTGATCGCCGCGGTGCTGGTGTACGGGGCCTTCGGCGGGGGCGCCGGGAGGGGGGCCGCGCACTCCGCGGACACGGCCGTGGTGACCGCGACCCATGCGCTGTGCGTGCTCGCCGCGGCAGCCGGGACGCTGCTCCTGGCCCGCGGCGGGAGGTTCCCGGCACGGTGGGCGCTGGGTCTCGCCTGGACCGGCGGGGCGGCCGCGCTGAACTGGGGGGCCTGGATGCTGATCGCCGCGCTGGGCCCGCAGCTGGACGGAGGCGAAGGGCCTTCCACCGAGGCGCTGTTCATCTACGCTGGCCAGATGATCACCGGACTGCTCGCAGGGACCGTCCTCATACGGTCCCTCACCGCCCGCCGCCCGGGGTGAAGCGGCTGCTGGGGGCACGGGCCCGGTGGCGCTGGGTGCACCTGATACTCGGAGGCGCCCTGCTGATGCCGTACTTCCTGCTCACGGAGGTGGTGGTCGGCGTCGTCTCGGGCGGGGTCAATGTGCTCAACTCCTTGCCGCTCAGCCTCCTCGCCTACGCCGGCTCCCTGCCCCTCGTCGCCGCCACGGCGCTGGTCGGGCCCGTCCGGCCGATGTCGGTGGCCGCGGTGCGGGCCATGTGCGGGGTACCGGGGGAGCGGCTGGCCGAAGGGCCGGCGCGGTCCTGGGCCGCCCGGGGGCGGGCCTCGGCCTGGTGGACCCTGCACCTGGGGGTCGGCGCGCTGATCAGCGGAATGACCCTCGCGGTGCCGCCGATGGCCGTCCTGTTGATCATCCTGCCGATCGTGAGCGGACTGCGGGACGTCCGGTTGGACTACGGCTGGTTCACCACCGACGCCAACGTGTACCTCGCCCCCCTCATCGGGATCGGGCTGCTGGCCGGGCTCACCCTGTGCGCCGCCGGGGCCGGGAAGCTGCTGGCCGGGATGGCGCCCGTACTGCTCGGGCCGACGCCGGCGGACCGGCTGGCCGCGGCCGAGGAGCGGGCCGCCGACCTGGCGGTGCGCAACCGGCTGGCCCGGGAGCTGCACGACGCGGTCGGGCACGCGCTGAGCGCCGTCACCCTCCAGGCGGTCGCCGCCCGGCGGATGCTGGAGCGCGATCCCGCGTTCGTACGGGAGGCGCTGGCCGCGATCGAGGACACCACCCGGCGGACGGTGGGCGAGCTGGACGCCGTACTGGGCCTGCTGCGGGACGGGGATCCGGCCCGGCCGGAGGCCGCACCCGCGCCCACGCTCGCCGCCGACCTCGACGGGCTGCTGGCCCGTACCCGGGCCGCCGGCACCACCGTCACCGCGCACCAGGACCCCGGACCCTCCGGGGACTGGGCCGCCCTCCCCGCGATCGCCTCCCGCGAGGCGTACCGGATCGTCCAGGAGGGACTCAGCAACGCCCTGCGCCACGGCGCGGGACCGGTCGACCTGCGGATCCGCGTACGGACCCGCCCCGACACCGCACTGCGTGAACTGGAGATCACCATGACCAATCCGCCCGCTGCCCCGGGCGACCGGGAGCCCCGCACCACCGGGGGCCGCGGCCTGCGCGGCTCCGCGGAACGGGCCGCACTGCTCGGCGGCAGCGTCGAGGCGGGCCCGCAGGGCGACCGGTGGCGGCTGCGGGCCGTCCTCCCGCTCGCCGGGGACGACCGATGACCGCACCCGCACCCGCACCCGGAACCGGACCCGTTCCCGCATCCGTTCCCGCGGGGCGGCCGCCGCTGCGCATCGTGCTCTGCGACGACGAGCGGATGGTCCGCACCGCGCTGCGGGTCATCCTGGAGGCCGAGGCCGATCTGCAGGTCGTCGGCGAGGCGGCCACCGGGGCCGAGGCGGTTCCCCTGGTCCGCTCACTCGCTCCCGACGTGGTGCTGATGGACGTCCGGATGCCCGAGATCGACGGCATCCGGGCCACCGAGCAGATCCTCGCCACCATGGCCGAGCCGCCCAGGATCGTGGTCGTCACCACCTTCGAGAACGACGCCTACGTCTATGACGCGCTGCGCGCGGGAGCCGCCGGCTTCCTCCTCAAGCGGGCCGACCCCGACGAGCTGATCGGTGCGGTCCGGCTCGTCGCCCGCGGCGACTCCCTGCTCTTCCCGGCGGCCGTCCGCTCCCTCGCCGCCGCCCACACGGCCGCCGTCCCGCCCGCCGGCGCGCCCTGGGTGGCCCGGCTCACCGACCGCGAGGCCGACGTACTGCGTCTGATGGCCACCGGCCTGTCCAACCACGAGATGAGCGAGCGCCTCGGCGTCGGACCGCAGACGGTCAAGACGCACGTCGCGGCGGTCCTCACCAAGACCGGCTCCCGCGACCGCACCCAGGCGGTCATCGCGGCCTACGAGGGGGGCTTCATCATGAAGAAAAGCTGAGAACCCCGCCACAATCGGGGCAGAGCGGAACGGCTGGGGCCGCCGGGACGTCCTTCTGGGGGATGAACAAGACGATCAGGCGTGCGTCGGTCTTCTGTCTGCTTCTGGTGCTGGCCCTGCTGGTCCGCGTCACCTGGGTGCAGGCATACCAAGGCCAGGCCCTCGCAGACGACAAGCACAACCGCCGCAACCTCATCGGGCAGTACGAGAACCCGCTGGGCAACATCATCGTGGGCGGGGAGGCGATCACCGGTTCGGTGAAGACGGGCGGCAAGGACTTCGCCTACAAGCGGACCTATGTCGACGGCCCGCTGTACGCACCGATCACGGGCTACAGCTCCCAGGCCTACGGCACCACCCTGCTGGAGGGCATCTACAAGAACGTCCTCAACGGCTCCGACAGCCGGCTGAAGACCGTGATGGACATGCTCACCAACAAGCGGGCCGCCCCCGGCAACGTCCTGACCACCATCGACAGGGACGTCCAGAAGGCCGCCTACGACGCGCTCCAGGGCAAGCAGGGCGCGGCCGTGGCCATGGATCCCGCCACCGGCGAGATCCTCGCCGTGGTGAACAACCCGTCCTTCGACCCGGGCAGCATCGCCGGCGCCAACGACGAGAAGGCCTGGACCGAGCTCTCCGCCGACAAGGGCAAGGCCATGGAGAACGTGGCGCTGCGCAAGCCGCAGGCGCCCGGCTCCACCTTCAAGCTGGTCACCCTCGCGTCGGCGATCGAGAACGGCCTGGTCACCAACATCGACCAGCAGACCGGCATCCCCGACCCGTACACGATCCCCGGCACCCGCACCCTGCTGCCCAGCGAAGCCGGCTCCGCGGCCTGCAACAACGTCTCGGTGCGCACCGCCCTGCGGCTGTCCTGCAACAACGTCTTCGCCGAGCTCGCGTCCAAGCTCGGCCAGGACAAGATGCGCGCGACGGCCGAGAAGCTCGGCTTCAACACGCAGATCGACACGCCGGTGCGTACCAACCCGCCGAGCAAGTACCCGTCCAAGAAGATGTCGGTCGACCAGGTCGCGCAGACGGGCATCGGCCAGTTCGACGTACAGGCCACCCCGCTCCAGATGGCGATGGTGACCGCCGCGATCGAGAACGGCGGCAAGCTCGTCGCCCCGCACATGGTCTCCGAGGTCACCGACGCGGGCGGCAACGTGCTGGAGAGCTTCAAGGACCCGAAGTCCCGGCAGGTCATGAGCGAGAAGACGGCCTCGATGCTCCGCGACGCCATGCGTACGGTCGCCACCGAGGGCGGCGGCAAGCCGGCCCAGGTCCCGGGCGCGGAGGTGGGAGGCAAGACCGGTACCGCCCAGCGCGGTGTGAACAACAGCCTCGCCCCGCTGGCCTGGTTCACCTCCTACGGCAAGCTGAACGGCAAGCAGGTCGCGGTGGCCGTGGTGATCGAGAACTCCGACACCGACCGCTCCGAGATCGGCGGCGGCAAGCTGGCCGCCCCCATCGCCCAGAAGATGATGGAGGCGTGGCTGAAGAAGTAGCCGCGCGAGCCGCAGGACCCACGCGCCGGGAACCGTCGGGGTTCCCGGCGCGTTCCCCTTCCCATGATCAGAACCGCGCAGCCCGCCGACCTCGCCGCGATCGCCGCCCTGCACACCAGGGCCCGCGCCACCTACTACCAGGGACACATCCCCGAGCAGGCCTACGCGGGTGACGCCGAGATACAGCGGACCCGCGAGGGCTGGTCGCGGGCCATCGCCCGGGACGCCGCCGAGGGCGCGGTCCTCTGCGCCGAACAGGACGGCGAGCTCACCGGGGTCGCCGCGTTCCGCACGCAGGACGGCGAGACCACCCTCACCCAGCTCCACGTCGACCCGGTCCACTGGCGCCGCGGCACCGGGGCCGCGTTGCACGCCGCCTGTCTGGACGCCTGGCGCCGGGCCGGAATCCGCCGGGTCCGCCTGGAGGTCTACGAGCACAACCTCCGCGCCCGGGCCTTCTACGCCGCTCAGGGCTGGCTCGCGGACCCCTCGGTCCCCCGCACCGGCACCCACCGCACCCTGTGGCTGCAGGTGGACCGGATGCCGGATCCGTCCGGGGAATGAGACGGGGCGGTTGATGGTTTAACCACAAACCGTTTCACACCCCCCTGAACCCGGAGAGAAGAAGGATCATGCGCGTCGAGATCTGGAGCGACATCGCCTGCCCCTGGTGCTACATCGGCAAGGCCCGCTTCACCAAGGGGCTGGCCGAGTTCGCGCACCGCGACGAGGTGGAGGTCGTCTTCCGGTCCTTCGAGCTCGACCCGGGCGGCGCGAAGGGCGTCACCGCCCCCGTCGTGGAGATGCTCGCCAAGAAGTACGGCCGCACCCTCGACGAGGCGCGCGCCATGGAGGAGCACGTCGCTTCCAGCGCCCGCGCGGAGGGTCTCACCTACCGGACCGAGGGGCGCGACCACGGCAACACCTTCGACATCCACCGGCTGCTGCACCTGGCCGCCGCCCGCGGCCGCCAGGAGGAGCTGCTCGACCTCGCCTACCGGGTCAACTTCGGTGAGGAGCGCTCCGTCTTCGACCCCGAGGTGCTGGTCGCGCTCGCCGTCGAGGCCGGGCTGGACGAGGCCGAGGCCCGCACGGTCCTCGCCGACGGGTCCGCCTACGCCGACGAGGTCCGCGCCGACGAGCGCGAGGCCGCCGAACTGGGCGCGAACGCCGTTCCGTTCTTCGTCCTCGACCGCCGCTACGGGATCTCCGGCGGACAGCCCGCCGAGATCTTCACCCGGGCCCTGGAGCAGGCGTGGGCCGGGCGCGAGGTCGAGGAGCCGTCCGTCGCCGCCGACGCGTGCGGACCCGACGAGGCGTGCGCGGTCCCGCAGTCATAAGGATTGCTTTGGGTATGGGCAGTGAACTCGGCAATGGACTTTGGGTCGCTCCTGGCGCAGAGTTGAGGCATGGATCTTCAGCTCGATGAAGCGACCCGTGCCGAGTTCGCCCACTCCACCACCTACCTCAACACCGCCACCTGCGGGGTCGTCCCGCGTTCCGCCGTCGCGGCGATCAGGGAGCTGGCCGAGGCGGCGGGCGCCGGCCTTCCCACCGGCTTCGGCGACTTCGACCGCGTGAACCGGGCCCGCGCCTCCTTCGCCCGCCTGGTCGGGGTGGACGCCGACCGGGTGGCCGTCGGCTCGGCCGTCTCCACCCACGTCGGCCTCGTCGCGGCGTCGCTGCCCTCCGGCGCCGAAGTGCTGTGCCCGGAGGACGACTTCGCCTCCGTGATCAACCCGTTCGTGGTGCGGGACGACCTCAAGGTGCGTTTCGCCCCGCTGGAGTCCCTCGCCGAGGCCGTCGGCCCGGACACCGCCCTGGTCTCGCTGAGCGCCGTGCAGTCCGCGGACGGGCGGCAGGCCGACCTGCCGGCGGTGCGCGCGGCGACGACGGCGCACGGGGCCCGGATGCTCGTGGACGTCTCCCAGGCGGCCGGCTGGCTCCCCTTCGACGCCTCGCCGTACGAGTACACGGTCGCGGTCGGCTTCAAATGGCTGCTCAGCGTCCGCGGCGCCTCCTTCATGACCGTGTCGCCGGAGGCCCAGCACACGCTTACCCCGCTGCACGCCGGCTGGGTGGCGGCGGAGTCGATGTGGGACGCCATCTACGGGCCGATGCCGAAACTGGCCGACTCGGCACGGCGGTTCGACGAGTCCCCGGCCTTCCTCGCCTACCACGCGGCAGAGGCCTCACTGGCCCTGATCGAGCGGATCGGCATCGAGGCCGTGCACGCCCACGACACCGCCCTGGCCGCCCGTTACCGCGCCGGACTCGCGAGCCTCGGCCACGAGCCCGTCCCCGGCGACTCCGCCATCGTCTCCGTGCCGGGCCTCGCCGACCGGCAGCACGTCCTGCAGGCGGCCGGCATCGCCACATCGGCCCGCGCGGGCCTGCTGCGGGCCTCGTTCCACCTCTACACCACGGAGGCGGACGTGGACCGGCTCCTGGACGTCCTCTCCGCCTCCTGAGGCGGTGAGGCCCGCGCGTACAGTGCCGCCATGAGCGATGTGAGCGATGTGCTGCACGTGAAGGGGCGGGTGCTGGTCGGGCCCGACGAGGTCCGGGACGAGCTCTGGGTGGTCGGCGGGCAGATCTCCTACGAACGCCCGCCCGGCGCCCGGGAGGTCACCACGGTGACCGGCTGGGCGCTGCCCGGACTGGTCGACGCGCACTGCCACGTGGGACTGGACTCCCACGGCCCGGTCGACGCCGGGACCGCCGAGCGCCAGGCCCTCACCGACCGCGACGCCGGCACGCTCCTCATCCGGGACGCCGGATCGCCCTCGGACACCCGCTGGATCGACGACCGCGAGGACCTGCCGAAGATCATCCGGGCCGGTCGCCACATCGCGCGCACCCGCCGCTACATCCGCAACTACGCCCACGAGATCGAGCCCGCCGACCTGGTCGAGTACGTGGGCCGCGAGGCCCTGCGCGGTGACGGCTGGGTCAAACTCGTCGGCGACTGGATCGACCGCGACGCCGGGGACCTCGCGGCCTGCTGGCCGCGCGCCGAGGTCGAGGCGGCCATCGCCGAGGCGCACCGGCTGGGCGCCCGGGTCACGGCGCACTGCTTCGCCGAGGACTCGCTGCGCGACCTGGTCGAGGCGGGCATCGACTGCGTCGAACACGCCACGGGCCTCACCGAGGACACCATTCCGCTGTTCGCGGAGCGCGGGGTCGCGATCGTCCCCACGCTCGTGAACATCGCGACGTTCCCGAAGATGGCGGCGGGCGGGGAGACGAAGTTCCCGCGCTGGTCGGCGCACATGCGCAGACTCCACGAGCGGCGCTACGACACCGTGCGCGCCGCCCACGACGCGGGCATCGCGGTCTACGTCGGCACCGATGCGGGCGGCTCCCTCCCGCACGGCCTGGTCGCGGCGGAGGTCGCGGAGCTGGTCAAGGCAGGCATCCCGGCGATCGAGGCCCTCTCCGCCACGACCTGGGCGGCGCGCGAATGGCTCGGCAGGCCCGGTCTGACCGAGGGGGCGCCCGCCGACCTCGTGGTCTACGCGGCCGACCCGCGGGCCGACGTACGGGCGCTGGCGCAGCCGCTGAGGGTCGTCGTGAACGGCAGGGTCCGGGCCTGAGCCGCGCGCCGGTGCCCGGTTGACGCCGCGTGACGTCGGCGGCCCGCCGGTCGTTGGAGACGACCGTGCGGGCCGGGTGTCCGTGAAAGGGGAGAACTCGCGTTCTTCATGAGGCGCGATGATTCGAATGTGCGCCCGGAAACCACCCTTTGGGGTGAACTAACGTCAGGTTGACCCTCGTTCACCCATAGTGCGTAAAGATTCCGGGGTCGAGGCCGTCGGCGCGCGCAATGTCCCCCATTGGCCGCGCGACGGCACCCAACTCCCCGGGGGTTCCACCACCGTGAACAGCCATACCTTCCGCATGCCCGCGGCCGTCCTGCTCGCCACGGGAGCGGTGGCCCTGCTCACCGCTCCGCCCGCCCTCGCCACGGGCGGCGGCGCCGGGGGCGAGGGCAGGGCCGGTGCGGTCGTCCTGCGTGCCGGACTGGACGTGCGCCTGCTCAGCAACACCGTCCACGTCCCGCTGAAGACGACCCTCAACGAGGTCAGCGCACCGGCGGCGGCCGAGAAGACGGCGCTGACCGTCACCCTGGACGGCGTCGAGGGGAACCAGCCGGTCAGTGTGCTGCGCGCCGCCGTCGCGACCTCCAAGGCGACCGCCGACAAGACCCGGGCCGAGGCGCAGGCCAACCTCGCCAAGGCCACCGTGCACGTGCCCGGGATGCCGCTGCTCTCCCTCATCGAGGTGGAGAAGGTCACCTCCAAGGCCGTCTGTGAGGCGGGCAAGAAGCCTGTGGCCAGCGCGAACGCCCTCGGGAAGGTGACGGTGCTCGGCAAGAGGGTCACCCTGACGGCCGGCGGCCCCACCAAGGTCGACGTCCCCGGCGTGGGCCAGGTCCACCTGGAGCTGTCCGGGACGGAGACCACCTCCACCACGGCCGCCGCGGCCGCGCTCCGCCTGAACGTGGCCGTGAACCCGCTGAAGCTGAACGTGGCCCAGGTGGACGGCGAGATCGTGCTCGCCGAGGCGCACTGCGAGTCCCCGTCGGGCGCGGCGCCGGCGGCGGCCCGGCCCGCGAACCCGGACGCCCAGCCGGACGTCAAGCCGGACGTCAAGCCGCAGGCCGCGACGGGAACCGGCTCCGGCATCGCGTCCGGAACCACCGCCGACGCCAACCTCGCCGAGACCGGCGGCGGTTCACTGACTCCCTACGTCGCGGGCGGGGCGCTGACCCTGCTCGCCATCGGCGGGGGCGCACTCCTGATCACCCGGCGGGGCAGGGCCTCGTAGGGAGTGCGGGAGTCCCGGGCCGCCGCCCGGCGGACCCGACCCGAGGAGCACCCGGAGGGGAGTGCTCAACGGGTGACGGGCACGGCCGGGCGGCGCGACCGGGTGACCAGGCGGGCGCAGGCGGGCGCGAGGGGTGGCGTGCCCGGGGACCGGCGGCTCAGCGGGCGGCGTGCTCCAGGCCCTGCCCGCCCGCGCCGCGTGACACCACGGCCTCGGTGACCTGCCGGTCGATGCGCGCGTACTCGCTCCGCTTCGCGGCCGGGAGCGCGGGGTCCGAGGCCGCGCAGGAGGCGCAGACGACGCGGAACGGCGGTCCCATGTCCGAGTACTGCGTGAGGTATTCGGCCTTCACCACCTCCCAGCGGCCCGGCCGGTCCGCCGCCGGGGAGAAGGTGAACCGGGGGACCGAGGACTGGTTGCCGCGCAGCTTGTCGGCCGGTGTGAAACTGGCGACCTGATCGCCCATGCCGAAGACCACCCAGGTGCCGTTGATCTTCTCGTAGGGCTGCGGCACGTGGTTGTGCGTGCCGATGATCAGATCGATGTCGGCGAGGCCGTCGGCCGAGCGGGAGGCGGTGAGCGCCTGCGCCAGTGCCTTCTGCTGCTCGTCGGGCGCCGTCTGCCACTCGGTGCCCCAGTGGACGCTGAGCACCACCACGTTCGCGCCGCCCGCCCGGGCGGCCCGGGCGTCGGCGATGATCCGGTCCGCGTCGATCAGATTGACGGCCCACGGCTTGCCCTCGGGAAGCGGGATGCCGTTCGTGCCGTACGTGTAGGAGAGCTGGGCGACCTTCGCGCCGCCCGCCGCGAGCAGCGCCGGGGCCTTGGCCTCCTCCGCGCTGCGGGCCGAGCCGACGTGCTGGATGCCGACCCGGTCGAGGTGCTCCAGGGTGCGGGCGAGGCCCTCGTAGTCGTCGTCCAGGGTGTGGTTCGAGGCAGTGGAACAGCTGTCGTACCCGGCGTCCTTGAGGGCGTCCGCCAGCTGGTGCGGGGCCTTGAAGGTGGGATAGCCGGTGTAGGGGCCGCCGGGACGGCCGTACGGTATCTCGTGGTGGCATATCGCCAGGTCGGCGGCGGAGACCAGGGGTTTGACCCCGGCGAGTATCTTCCGGAAGTCGTACTCCCCGGCCTTGCCCGCGTCGTCCGCGGACCGCTGGACGATCGACGGATAGGGAATGATGTCGCCGGTCGCCACCAGCGTGAACGGCTTCCCGGCGGCCGGCTCCGGTCCGTCCGCCGTGCTCCGGCTCGGCCTGGCCCGGAGCTGCTGCCCCGTGTCGGGCGCCGTCTGCGCGTCCCGGTCGAGCAACCGCGGCATGGCGTGGATCCCGCCGCCCACGAGAGCGAGCCCGGCCAGCGCCGCACCCGCCTTGGCGTAAGCCTTCATCCCCGACCCCCGATGTGGTGCACCGATGCGGGGATCCTCGCCCGACCCCGCCCCCGTGGCCATCGTATGCGGGCCGTACGGGTGACTCCGGAGGCCCCGGCCGCCCGGTCGCCGCCCGGTCGGCGTCCGGGCGGCGCGCGGTCAGTGCACCGTCAGCGCCCGGTCAGAGCGAGGGCGTGGTCCAGGGCCTGCAGCAGCCGGCCCGTCGTCGCCCGGTCGCGCACCGCCAGCCGCAGCCAGGAGTGGTCCAGCCCCGGGAAGGTGTCCCCGCGGCGGACGGCGAAGCCGAGGGCGCGCAGCCGGGTGCGGACCTCGGCCCCGCCCGCCACCCGGATCAGCACGAACGGCCCCTGCGCCACCCCGGCGACCGTCACCTCGTCGAACTCCGCCAGCCCGGCCAGCAGATGCGCCCGGTCCACCGCGATCCGCCGGGCCGCCTCCTCCGCCTCGGCCAGCGCAGCCGGGGCCACACAGGCCTCGGCCGCCACCAGCGCCGGGGTCGACACCGGCCACAGCGGCTGCGCGGCCGCCAGCTTCGCGATCACCTCGGGCTCGGCCAGCACGTAGCCGATCCGCAGCCCCGCCAGCCCCCACGTCTTGGTCAGGCTCCGCAGCACCACCAGCCCCGGCAGGTCCATCCGTCCGGCCAGGGCCTCCCGTTCACCCGGGACGGCGTCCATGAACGCCTCGTCCACGACCAGGATCCGGCCCGGCCGGGCCAGCGCGGCGAGGGCCCCCGCCGGGTGCAGCACGGACGTCGGATTGGTCGGGTTGCCGATCACCACGAGGTCCGCGTCCTCGGGCACGGCCGCCGGGTCCAGCCGGAAGCCGTCCGCCGCCCGCAGCACCACCCGCTCCACCCGGTGCCCCGCGTCCCGCAGGGCCGCTTCCGGCTCGGTGAACTGCGGATGCACCACGACCGGGCGCACGGCTCCCAGCGCCCGCGCGATCAGCACGAAGGCCTCCGCGGCCCCGGCCGTCAGCAGCACCCGCTCGACCGGCAGCCCGTGCCGGGCCGCCACCGCCGCGCGGGCGGGCCGCCCGTCCGGGTATGCGGCGAGGTCCCCGAGGGAGGCGGCGATCCGCTGCTTGAGCCAGTCCGGGGGTGTGTCCGCACGTACGTTGACCGCCAGGTCCACGAGCGCGGAGCCCGCGTCGATCACCTCGGCGTCCCCGTGGTGGCGCAGGTCGTGCGCGTGCGCCGTGGCCACCGCGCAGGTCGCCGCCACCGACCGGCGCTTGGGCACGAGGAGTTCCCCGCCGCCCGCGAGGGCCGCGGCCTCCGCCACCGAGGGGGTCCCGGCGGCGGCGTGCGCGGCCTCCGACGGGTGCGGCACCGTGATGGCGGCCAGCTGTTCGGCGGGGTAGGTCACGAGAGGCACGCCGAAACGTTCCGCCGCGCCCGCGATCCCTGCCTCGCCCGCCTTCGACTCCACCGTGGCCAGTGCCGTCACCGCCCCCACGGCCAGCCCGGCCCCCCGCAGCGTCTCCTCGACCAGGGCACAGACCTCCGCGACGGAAACCCCCGCGCGTCCGCCGACCCCGACCACCACCTGCGTCGTGTACTCGCCCACCGCGGGGCCTCCCTCCGTAGTCACCGCCATCGGCACATCACCGGCCCACCTGCCCCGGTCGGTCGGTCGTCAACAGTCCGCCGCACGCCACCCGCGCGCGGATGTGCGTGCACGGCGAGGAGTCTGTATTCAGGGGCACATGGCCGTGATCGTGGCGTTGGGCGCGTTCCTGATGACCCTGGCGGGCGGATGGGCGGCGCAGCGCGTCACCGACCGCCGCCACCTCGTGCTGGGCCTGGCCGGCGGGCTGATGCTCGGCGTCGTGGGCCTCGACCTGCTCCCGGAGGCCGTCCACGCGGCCGGCGACGAGGTGTTCGGCGTTCCGCTCGCCCTGCTGCTCTTCGTGTCCGGCTTCCTGGTCGCACACGTCGTGGAACGGCTGCTCGCCGTCCGGCAGGCCGCGCACGGTGCCGAGGAGGGCGCGCAGGACGGCACCGGGAGCACCGCCCGCGTCCCCCAGGTCGGACTCACCGCGGCCGCGGCCATGGTCGGCCACAGCCTCGCCGACGGTGTGGCCCTGGGCGCTGCCTTCCAGGTCGGCGGGGGGATGGGCGTCGCCGTGGCGCTGGCCGTCATCACCCACGACTTCGCCGACGGGTTCAACACGTACACGCTCACCAGCCTCTACGGGAACGACCGCCGCAAGGCCCTGATGATGCTCTTCGCGGACGCCGTGGCCCCGGTCGTGGGCGCGGCGTCCACTTTGCTGTTCACCCTTCCGGAGGAACCCCTCGGGGCGTACCTCGGCTTCTTCGGGGGCGTCCTGCTGTACCTCGCGTCCGCCGAGATCCTGCCCGAGGCGCACCACAAGCACCCCGCCCTGTCCACGCTGTTGTGCACGGTGGGCGGGGTGGCCGGGATCTGGCTGGTGGTGGGCATCGCGGACTGAGCGCCGGCACGGGACGGAGGTCACCGCCGTGCTGCCGCGGCTTCCGTGAAACGGCGGGCGACGGACGGCTCCGCCGCCCAGTGCGTGTGCAGGTAGCTGGCGTGCACGCCCTGCTGCACGAAGCCCTCGACCCGGCGTTCCGGGTGCGTGAACCCCCAGGCCGGGTCGGCCCCGGCGCCCGGCTCGATCACCGTCCGGTGGAACTCGTGCCCGCGCAGCCGGGTCCCGGCCGGCGCGAGCGCGCTGTCGGACACCGCCACCGCCTCGCGGTAGCCCAGGGTCAGACGCTCCGACATCCGCGCGTCGGCATCGAGCACCCCGCACATGGGCTTCCCGTCCAGCGACCGCCCGAGGTACAGCAGCCCGGCGCACTCGGCCGCCACCGGGCCGCCGGACGCGGCGAAGGCGGCGACGGCCGCCCGCAGCGGTTCGTTGGCGGACAGCTCGGGTGCGTACATCTCGGGGAAGCCGCCGCCGATCACCAGGCCGCTGGTGCCGTCGGGCAGCGCCTCGTCCCGCAGCGGGTCGAAGGTGACGACCTCCGCCCCGGCGGCGGTGAGCAGCTCCGTGTGCTCGGCGTAGGAGAACGTGAACGCTGCCCCGCCGGCGACGGCGATGACCGGTGCGGCGCCGCTGCCGGAGCCGCAGCCCGCGGACTCCCGCGCCCCGGACGCCGGCGCGGCCGAACCGGGCGACCAGGCCTCGCAGTCCAGCGGCGGGGCCGTGCGGGCCAGGGCCATCAGGGCGTCCAGGTCGCAGCCCGCCCGCACCTGGGCGGCCAGTGCCGACACCGAGGCCAGCGCGTCCGTGTGCCGCTCGGCCACCGGAACCAGCCCCAGGTGGCGCGAGGGCGTCGCCACCTGGGGAGCCCGCCGCAGGACGCCGAGGACCGGCATCCCGGCCTCCTCCAGGGCCTCGCGCAGCATCACCTCGTGCCGGTCGGAGCCGACCTTGTTCAGGATCACGCCCCCCAGCCGCACCTGCGGGTCGAAGGACGCGAAGCCGTGCACCAGGGCCGCCACCGACCGCGACTGCGAGGAGGCGTCGACCACGAGCACCACCGGCGCCCGCAGCAACTTCGCGACCTGCGCCGTCGACGCCAGCTCTCCCCGGCCCGCGGCCCCGTCGTAGAGCCCCATCACGCCCTCGACCACGGCCAGATCACAGCCGGCCGCCCCGTGCGCGAACAGCGGAGCGACCAGGTCGGGCCCGCACATGAAGGCGTCGAGGTTGCGCCCCGGCCGGCCGGTGGCCAGCGCGTGGTAGCCGGGGTCGATGTAGTCGGGCCCGGCCTTGTGCGGGGACACGGCGAGGCCGCGCTCCGAGAAGGCCGCCATCAGGCCCGTGGCCACGGTGGTCTTGCCGCTGCCGGACGACGGAGCGGCGATGACCAGACGGGGCACGTTGAACCGGTACGAAGTCACCACTCGATGCCCTTCTGGCCCTTCTGCCCCGTGTCCATCGGGTGCTTGACCTTGGTCATCTCGGTGACGAGGTCCGCGAACTCCACCAGCTTCTCCGGCGCGTTGCGGCCCGTGATCACCACGTGCTGCGTGCCGGGACGGCCCCGCAGCACCTCGATGACCTCGTCGACATCGATCCAGCCCCAGTGCATCGGGTACGCGAACTCGTCCAGCACGTACAGCTTGTGCGTCTCGGCGGCCAGGTCGCGCTTGACCTGCTCCCAGCCCTCCTTGGCCGCCTGCTCGTTGTCGAGCTGCGCGTCGCGCTGGACCCAGGACCAGCCCTCGCCCATCTTGTGCCAGACGACGGAGCCGCCCTCGCCGGAGGCGCCGAGCACCTTGAGCGCGTTCTCCTCGCCGACCTTCCACTTCGCCGACTTGACGAACTGGAACACCCCGATCGGCCAGCCCTGATTCCAGGCGCGCAGGGCCAGCCCGAAGGCCGCCGTCGACTTGCCCTTGCCGGGGCCGGTGTGGACGAAGACCAGCGGACGGTTGCGGCGCTGGCGCGTCGTGAGCCCGTCGTCCGGAACGACGGACGGCTGTCCCTGAGGCATTACGCGGCCCTCCTGTTGCTGTTGGGTGATGCAGTGGACACCACTGCGGTACGTACGTTCTTCACGAGCCCGGCCAGCGAGTCGGCCCGCAGCCCGTCGAGCGTGACGGCGGGCCCGCCGAGGTCACGGGCCAGTACTCCGGCCAGCCCCAGCCGGACCGGCCCGGACTCGCAGTCCACGACCACGGAGGCGACGCCCCCGGCCTGCAGCAGCCGCGCGCTGTGCCCCGCGAGCTCCCGCGGGCTGCTGTCCGTACGGCCCCCGGCGTTCCCGGCCGAGGTGGCCCGCCCGTCGGTGACGACCACGAGCAGCGGGCGGCGCGAGGGGTCCCGCAGCCGCTCGATCCGCAGCACCTCGTGGGCCTTCAGCAGCCCGGCGGCCAGCGGGGTGCGGCCGCCCGTCGGCAGCTGCTCCAGCCGGGCCGCCGCCGCGTCGACCGAGGAGGTCGGCGGCAGGGCCAGCTCGGCCGTGGCCCCCCGGAAGGTGATCAGGCCGACCTTGTCCCGGCGCTGGTAGGCGTCCAGGAGCAGCGAGAGCACGGCGCCCTTGACCGCGCTCATGCGCTGCCGGGCGGCCATGGAGCCGGAGGCGTCGACGACGAAGAGGACGAGGTTGCCCTCGCGGCCCTCCCGCGTGGCCTGGCGCAGATCGTCCTTGCGGATCACCAGACCGCGCCCGTCGCGGCCGCGTGCCTTCTGGTGCGGGGCGGCGGCCTGGATGGTGGCGGTCAGGTGCAGTTTCGTCAGGTGCCCGCGCGGGCGCTGGGCGCCGGTGGTGCGGCCGTGCGCGGTGCGTGCGCGGGACCGGCGTCCGGACGCGCCCTCGCCGAGGCCGGGCACGCTGAGCATCTTGGTCCGGAACGGCTCGGCGGCGCGTACGGCGGCCTGCTCCGGCCCGGCGCTCTCCCGGGCGGAGGGCTGCGGGGACTCGGGGTCTTCCGCGGGGGCCTCGGCGGGCTCGCCGCTCTCGGGGGTGTCGGCCCGGGTGCCCGGGTCCTGGGGGCCGTCACCCTGCGGGGGAGCACCGCCACCGCCGTCCGGGCCACCGTCCCCGGGGCCGCTGTCGTCGGGTCCCTCCGGGCCCTCCGGTCCGGGCTCGGGGTCGGGCTCCGGGTCGGGTTCCTCGTCGGGGAACTCGTCCAGGATCCGGTCGAGCAGGTCCTCGTCGAGGCCCGGCGCGTCGAACGGGTTGCGGCGCCGGCGGTGCGGGAGCGCCAGCAGGGCGGCCTGCCGGACGTCCTCCTTGCGCACCTCGGTCCGCCCGGCCCAGGCGGCCAGGGCGGTCGCGGTCCGCGCCATCACGATGTCGGCCCGCATGCCGTCGACCTCGAAGCCGGCGCAGGCCGCCGCGATCTGCAGGAGCGCGGTGTCGCCGAGCGAGACCTTCGGCAGCAGTGCCCGCGCGGCCACCACGCGGGCGCGGACCTCGTGCTCGTCCCCGGCCCAGCGGGTCGCGAAGCCCGCGGGATCGTCCTCGTAGGCGAGCCGGCGGCGGACCACCTCGACCCGCTGGGCCGGTTCGCGGGAGGCGGCCACCTCGACGGTGAGCCCGAACCGGTCGAGGAGCTGCGGGCGGAGCTCGCCCTCCTCGGGGTTCATCGTGCCGACCAGCAGGAAGCGGGCGGCGTGCCGGACGGAGACGCCCTCGCGCTCCACGTACGAGGCACCCATCGCGGCGGCGTCCAGCAGCAGGTCGATCAGGTGGTCGTGGAGGAGGTTGACCTCGTCGACGTAGAGGATCCCGCGGTGGGCGTCGGCGAGCAGTCCGGGCTCGAAGGCCTTCACGCCCTCGGCGAGCGCCCGTTCGATGTCGAGGGAGCCGACGAGGCGGTCCTCGGAGGCGCCGACGGGCAGTTCCACCATGCGGGCGGGCCGGGCGCCGCCGGCGCCGGACCCGTGCGGGCCGTCGGGGCAGGCCGGGTCCGGCGCGGCGGGCGCGCAGCTGAACCGGCAGCCGGACACGACGTCCACCTGCGGCAGCAGCGCGGACAGCGCGCGGACGGCGGTGGACTTGGCGGTCCCCTTCTCACCGCGCACGAGCACCCCGCCGACCGCTGGGCTCACGGCGTTGAGCAGGAGCGCCAGCCGCAGGTCGGTCTGGCCGACCACTGCGGTGAACGGATACGGGGTGCTCATGTGTTGCTCACTCCTTGGAAGGTGTGGACCGTTGCCGTGTGCGGCGCCGCTGCCGGGGCTCCGCCCCGGACCTCGCGCCTCGATCGCCGGCGGGGCTTGATCCGGCTGGTGCCGTGCGCCCGGTGCGGCCGGAATGCCCGCAGGACCCGGCCCGTCACGGGGCACCCGGTGGGAGGAACGGGAGGCCGGCCGGGGCGCCGTCCTCGATCAGCCTCAGCAGCGCACGCGTATCGGCGTGCTCTTCGATCAAGTCGCCGAGCAGGTCCAGCTGCTCCTCCCGCAGCGTGCCGAACGAGGTGTCCGGCGCCGGGACGAAGCGCCGCCCCGCGGCCGCCGCCACCTCCCGCAGGAACGCCCGCCGGAAGCCGTCCGACTCCAGCGACCCGTGCCAGTGGGTGCCCCACACCGACCCGACCCGGCAGCCGTCCAGGAAGGCCTCGCCGCCGAGCACCTCGGCCACGCCGTGGTGGATCTCGTAGCCCGCGACCTCCTCGCCGAGAGCCGTCCCGGAAGGCCGCGCCAGGGTCTTCTCCCGCTCGAAGCGCACCCGTACGGGGAGCAGACCGAGGCCGTCGACCTCGCCCGCCTTCGATTCGACCTCGTCCGAGATCCGCTCGCCCAGCACCTGGAACCCGCCGCAGATGCCCAGCACCGGCCGCCCCTCGGCGGCCCGCCGCAGCAGCGCGTCCGCGAGTCCGCGTTCGCGCAGCCACTCCAGGGCCTTCACCGTGCCCCGGGTGCCGGGTACGACGACCAGGTCCGCGTCGGCCAGTTCCTCGGCCCGGTCCACGAAGCGCACCACGACCCCGGGCTCCGCGGCGAGCGCGTCGACGTCCGTGAAGTTCGACATCAGGGGCACGGCGCAGACGGCCACCCGCAGCACGTCCTCGCCCACGGGCGGCGCCACCACGGACTCGCGCACGGCGCCCCGCAGCGAGACGCGCAGGCCGTCCTCCTCGTCGATGCCCAGCCCGTGCCGGAACGGCAGCACCCCGTAGGTCGCCCGCCCGGTCAGCCCGCGCAGCATCTCCATGCCCGGCTCCAGCAGCGACACGTCACCGCGGAACTTGTTGACCATGTAGCCGGCGATCAGCTCCTGGTCCTCGGGGGAGAGCAGCGCCGTCGTCCCGAAGAAGGACGCGAAGACCCCGCCGCGGTCGATGTCGCCGACCACGACCACCGGGAACCGCGCGGCCCGCGCGATGCCCATGTTCACGATGTCGGTCCGGCGCAGGTTGATCTCGGCCGGACTGCCCGCCCCCTCGCAGATCACGGCGTCATACGTGCCCCGCAGCTGCTCCAGGCAGTCCGTGACGATGCCGAGCAGCTGCTCCTGGCGGCCGCCGTGGTAGCCGCGGGCGCTCATCTCGCCCACCGGCTTGCCCAGGAGCACCACCTGGCTGCTGCGGTCGCTGCCCGGCTTGAGCAGGACCGGGTTCATCAGTGCGGTCGGCTCCACACGGGCCGCCTGCGCCTGCATCGCCTGGGCGCGGCCGATCTCGGCGCCCTCCAGGGTGACGAAGGAGTTCAGCGACATGTTCTGCGCCTTGAAGGGCGCCACCTTGACGCCCTGCCGGGCCAGCCAGCGGCAGATGCCCGCCGTGACCACGCTCTTGCCCGCGTCCGACGTGGTGCCCGCGACGAGCAGTCCGCCCCCGCGCTTCGCGCCGCTCATGCGCGCCGCCCTCTCTGTGCCGTACGGGATTCCAGCGTTCGGGAGACCAGCAGCCGGGCCGCCACGCAGGCGCCCAGGGCCAGCCAGGTCACCTGCCGTGACAGCCGGACCGCCCGTTCGATGTCCGCGACCTCCACCGGCCGCCCCGCCCCGCCGTTGAGGACGGCCCGGTGCTCGACCCGGCCGCCGTAAGCGAGGGTCCCGCCCAGCCTGACGCCGAGCGCCCCGGCGAAGGAGGCCTCGACGGGGCCGGCGTTGGGGCTCGGGTGCGCGGCGGCGTCCACGCGCCAGGCCCGTACGGCGCCGCGCCGGTCGGGGCCGGCCAGTACGGCGGCGACCGCCGTCAGCCGGGCCCCCGGCCAGCCCGCCAGGTCGTCGAGCCGGGCGGAGGCCCAGCCGTAGCGCAGGTAGCGGGGGGACTTGTGGCCGACCATCGCGTCCAGGGTGTTCACGGCCCGGAAGGCCAGCAGACCGGGGACTCCGGCGGCGGCACCCCACACCAGGGCGCCGACCACCGCGTCGGAGGTGTTCTCGGCGACGGACTCCACGACGGCGCGGGCCATCTGCTGCCCGTCCAGGGCCTGGGGGTCGCGTCCGCACAGGTGGGGGAGCCGCTCCCGGGCCACTTCGGTGTCCCCGGCGGCGAGCGCCCCGCCGATGGCCCGGGCCTCGCGGCCCAGCGAGGTGCCGCCCACCACGGCCCAGGTGGCGGCGGCGGTCAGGGCGATACGGGCGGCCGCAGGCCGGGAGCGCACGGCGCGGGCGCCCAGCGCACCGATGGCGGCTGCGCCCCCGGCGCACACCAGGGTGTGCAGGAGGCCCCGGGCGCGGTCGTCGCGCCACAGGGTGCGCTCGACGGCGGCGGCGGCCCGTCCGAAGGCGGCCACGGGGTGCCCTCGGCGCGGATCTCCGAGGATCCGGTCGCCGATCAGGCCCGCCGTGGCGCCGTACGCGAAGACGCGATCGGCACGCATGGTGGCAGGTATGTCCTCACTCAGGGTCCGCGCCCTGGTTCGACGTGTCCGGCGGCGAGAGTTCCTGGCTCCCGGGACGCACGCGCGGCGTGCGCTCCCGGTGACAGTGGCGGGACCGCGCCGGATTCGCACCGGACTTCCTCTCCATGCCGCCGTATTGGCTCGGGCAGTCCACCACGCACCGAGAAGGCCCGTCAACTCGCCGTTGACCTGCGGCGCGGCAGGGGCGGGGGATGCGAAAAGCTCCCTCCGGGACAAACCCGGAGGGAGCCTTCACGCCTGGTCCGCCGTGAGGCGGCCGGTCAGGCGACGATCAGGTAGATCCCGTAGCCCACGGCCGCCGTGACGAGCGCGAAGCAGGCGTACGCGCCGCTGCGGGCGAGAGTGGCCGTGCCACCCTGCTCGGTCGCGGTCTCGTGCTTGGACAGGCCCACCAGGCCCAGGGTGAAAAGGGCCACGAGGGCGACGGTGGCGAAGAGGCTGACCCCGAAGACGGAGCCGAGCGCTTCCCAGTCGATCTTCATACTGCCACTTTCTGAGTGTCCGGGTCTCTGTGTGTCTCGGTCAGACCGCGGCGGCCGGAGCCGCCGGGGTCTGCGTCGCGGCCGGGATGGTGGCCTTGAGGGCGTCGTCCGTGACCTCGGCGGTCGTGGCGGCGCCGGTGGTACCGGCGGCGGCGACGGTCGGCGGGACGGTGACGGCGGCGATCGCCGTCGTGATGACGCCCGGCTCCTCGGCGGCGGCCGGCTCCACCTCGTTGACGTTGTTGTGGTCGACGACCTGGCGGCGGGAGATGAGCCAGATGGCGAGGCAGGAGCCGATCAGGAAGACCGTGACCGCGGCGATGCCGACGTCACCGATGCGCATGACCAGCTCGGCACCGGCCGAGACGAGCGCGGCGGCCGGCAGGGTCAGGCCCCAGGCGACGAACATGCGGGTCGCGGTGGACCAGCGGACCACACCGCCCTTGCGGCCCAGGCCCGCACCCATGACCGCACCGGAGCACGAGTGGGTGGTGGAGAGCGAGAAGCCCAGGTTCGAGGAGGCGAGGATGACGGACGCGGCCGAGGTCTGGGCGGCGAAGCCCTGCTGCGGCTGCAGATCGGTCAGGCCGCTGCCCATGGTGCGGATGATGCGCCAGCCGCCCAGGTAGGTGCCCATCGCGATGGCGAGACCGGCGGAGACGATGACCCAGACCGGCGGGTTCGCGTCGGGCGCGATCGCGCCGCCGGCGATGAGGGCCAGGGTGATGATGCCCATCGTCTTCTGCGCGTCGTTGGTGCCGTGCGCGAGGGACACGAGACCGGCCGAGGCGATCTGACCGGCGCGGTAGCCCTTGGCGGAGGTCTTCTCGCCGACCTTGTTGCCCAGCTTGTAGGTGAGCTTGGCGGCCAGGTACGCGGCGATGCCGGCCACCAGCGGGGCGGCGATCGCGGGGATGAGCACCTTGGTGACGATGACGCTGCCGTTGACCGCGCCGATGCCGGCGGAGGCGACCGCGGCGCCGATCAGGCCACCCATCAGGGCGTGCGAGGAGCTGGAGGGGAGGCCGACCAGCCAGGTGACGAGGTTCCAGAGGATCGCTCCGACCAGCGCGGCGAAGATCACCTCTGGCTGGATGCCCTCCTCGTTGACCAGGCCCTTGGAGATCGTCTTGGCGACCTCCACGGACATGAACGCGCCGACGAGGTTGAGCACGGCGGACATGGCCACCGCCGTCTTGGGCTTGAGGGCGCCGGTCGAGATGGTGGTGGCCATCGCGTTGGCCGTGTCGTGGAAACCGTTCGTGAAGTCGAACACGAGAGCGGTAATGATCACGATCCCGAGGAGAAGCGTTATGTGCTCCATTTACCCAGGCTTCTGTTTGACGTCAGTGGCTCGGCGACCGTAGGCAACCTGGATGAACGGAAGGTGAACTGACTCGGGCGGAGCGGTGTACTGGGACGGGGTGCGATCGGGCCATTCGTCCTGATTCTGGCGTAGATAACGCCATTAATGCACGTCAAAGGCGGGTGAATGAACCCCTCCGCAGGGGGGTCGACCTGCATACGATCCCGCCTCCGGGGCCTCGAATGAGACCTAGATCACTCTCCCTGTGCCGGCGGCGGAGGGATCTCC
This sequence comes from Streptomyces sp. NPDC054932, assembly GCF_053610205.1. Lineage (NCBI taxonomy): Bacteria > Bacillati > Actinomycetota > Actinomycetes > Kitasatosporales > Streptomycetaceae > Streptomyces > Streptomyces sp. NPDC054932. The sequence goes on from NZ_JBSGXU010000040.1 coordinate 33,410, forward strand.
TCCGGTGGCCCGCCCGAGGCCGCGACCCGACACTGGAGCCGTGCGTACCGCGACAGCGACGGCTGCGGCCGTCACGACGACCATCCTGGGTGCCGGCGCGGCCGCCGTTGCCGCCGGCCGGTACGCCGCCGACGCGGCCCTGCGGCCGGAACCCGGACGTCCGCTCCCTGGCGGGCCACGGCTCAGCGTCCACTGGACCGCCGCCGGCCGGATCGCCCTGACCCGTTCGCTCGCCTCCCTGCGCCCCGGCACCCACGGCCTGGTCGCACCCGGCGTGCACGCCGTCGTCGGTCCCGTCCTCCCCGACGCCGACCACGGCCCGGACGCCGTCGTGCGGCGGCTCGTCTCCGTCACCCACGGCACCCTCGCCCCCGGCACCCGGGTCACGCTCACCCCCCAGGTGTACGTCGGCAATCCGCGCACCGCCCTCGGGCTCGACCACGCCGACGTGGACGTCCCCGGGGAGCTCGGCGCCCTGCCCGCCTGGTTCGTGCCCTCGGTCCGGGACACCTGGGTGATCACCGTGCACGGGCTCGGCAGCAGCCGCGAGCACCCGATGGTGGTCATGCCCTTCCTCCAGCGCCACCGGCTGCCCGTCCTGGACCTGGCCTACCGGGGCGACCTCGGCGCCCCCGCCTCCCCGGACGGGCTCGGCCACCTCGGTGAATCCGAATGGCGGGACCTGGACGCCGCCATCCGCTACGCCGTCCGCTACGGCGCCCGGCGCGTGATCCTGCACGGCTGGTCCACCGGCGCCACCATGGCCCTGCACGCGGCCGAGCGATCGGCGCTGTCCCACCTGATCTCCGGACTGGTGCTGGACTCGCCGGTGCTCGACTGGCACACCACCCTGCGCGGGCTCGCCGCGGCGCGCCGCACCCCGGCCCTGGTGCTGCCGCTGGCCGTCCGGGCCGCCGAGGGCCGCGCGGGCCTGCGCGCCGACCGCCGGCCGCCGGGCGCGGACCCGGGCACGCTGCGCGTCCCCGTGCTGATCTTCCACGGCCCGGACGACGCGCTCGCCCCCTGGGGACCCTCCCGCAGGCTCGCCGCGGCCCGCCCCGACCTCGTCACGCTGCACACCGTGCGCGGGGCCGGGCACGGTGCGATGTGGAATGCCGATCCGGCCGGTTACGAGGAGGCCCTGCGCCGCTTCCTCACCCCCCTCATGTGACGGGCCGCGCGCAGGCCCCGACGCCGGCCCGTCCGAAGGCCCCGGTGAAGGTCCGTCATGTGAAGGCCCTGTGACGTACAGGGCCCAGCGGGCGGCTTGTCCCGGTCTGCACTGCAGGTGGCCGATGGCAACGGCTGGTTCCGTTTGGGCTTTCGGCCAGTGACGGGCGAGACTGCTTCCGTGACGTCCCGAAAGCCTGATGAGCAGTTGGCTCGCGACTCCAGACTCCGACTCGTCTCGCCGCGTTCCGTCGCCGCGGCCCGCAAGGCGGTGACCGACCGACGCACCCGGCCCGCGCCCCGGCCCCCGGCGGGTACGCCCGCCACGGCCGACCTCGCGAACCGGGCCCGGGCCTCGCTCGTCGACGCCGTACGCCTGACCCGCTGGGCCGAGCGCAACCTCGGTGCCGGGGACGGCGGCCGGCCCGCCCCCACGGGCGCCCTGTCCGCGGCCGACGTCGAACGCGCCGCCGGAGAACTGAACCTGACGCACGGCCAGATCAGGGTCGGCTGGGACCGCGCCCGGCTCGCCGGACTGGTCGAGGTGCACGGCGGCCACGCCCGGCCCGGCTGGCGGCTGCGCGCCTGGGACCGCGACGACACGGCCGTGCTGCGCGGCTGGGTCGCCCTCTTCGACGCCTGGTCGCTCGTCCACCCCGCACCCGCGGACATCGCCCCCTCGGCCGTCGCCGAGGTGGTCGAGGCGATGCCCCAACTCCTCTCCCTGCTCCAGCTGTCCGCCGGCCCGGTGACCGTCCCCGACCTGCTCGACCTGCTCGGGCAGCGCGTCACCGAACTGCGCGACGAGCGCTGCGAGATCCCCTACGAGGCCGAGCCCGCGACGGCGCTGACGTCCGCCGCCGGCTCCGCGGAGGCCCGCCCCGTCCCGCTCGCCCGGCTGCTGCGCTGGGCGCTCGGCGGACTCGCCGCCGTGGACGCCGTCACCCTCGGCCCCGCCCGGGCCACGCTCACCCCGCTCGGCAGCTGGGCCGTCTGGGTCAAGCTGGAGCAGATCTGCGTCGCGGCGCAGAGCCCCGCCGGGAACATCGAGCAGTCCGCCGCCGCCATGCTGCACGGCTGCGCGCGGCTCACCCCCGGCCCGGCCCGCGCCGAGTACCAGGCCTGGCTCGCCGCCCGGCCCGTCGGTCACGCCGTCGCCGAGCTGCTGCAGGCCGCCCGGGGCGAGGACGCCCTGCTGCGCGGCCTCGCCTTCGAGGCGCTGCGCGTGGTCGGCGCCCCCGCCGAGCCCGAGGTGCGTGCCGCCGTGCGCGAGCCCGCCCTGCGCCCCTACGCCCTGCTCTGGCTCGCCGAGCACGACGGGATCGACCCCGACGAGGCGCAGGACGTCCTCACCGCCGAGGAGTCGACCTGGCTCTGGGTGGACACGGCGGCCGCCATCGCCGACCACGGCGAGGCCGAACTGCTGGCCCGCCACCTGGATTCGGCCGTCCGCACCACCGTCCCCCGGCTGCTGGACGAGGTCCGTGCGGTCGGCCATCCGCGGACCGTGCAGGTGCTGGTCGCGCTGGCGGCGGCCCATCCCGACCCGACGCTGGCCAAGGCGGTCCGCCGGGCGGCCTTCCAGGTCCACACCGGCGGCGAGTGACTCCGCAGGGAGCTTCGGGACGTACGCGCCGCAGGGGTCAGACCTGCGGTGCGTACGTCCCGAAGCTCCAGACGTTGCCCTCGGCGTCCCGTGCCATGTAGTCGCGGGAGCCGTAGTCCTGGTCGGTGGGCTCCATCACGATCTCCGCACCGTGCTCGACCGCCCGCCGGTGGTGGGCGTCGACGTCGTCGACCACGACATAGACCCCCGACGGCCCGGCGCCCTCCATGGCCTTGTCGAAGACTCCGCCCCTGCCCGCGCTGCCCAGCATCACCATGCCGTTGCCGTACGCCAGCTCGGCGTGCATCACCGAGCCGTCCTCACCCTCGTAGACGGCGACCTGGCTGAAGCCGAAGGCCTCGGTCAGCAGCCTGATGGCCGCCTTCGCGTCGCGGTAGACCAGGGTGGGACAGATGGACGGAACGCCTGCCATGACGATCACTCCCTCTCGTGACGGTGACCCGCGTCACACCAGCATGGCAGGCGGCGGCGACAGTCAGCGGAAGGTGTTGCACTGGGCCATGTCGCCGGTCCGGTAGCCCTGGTGGAACCACTGCTGACGCTGTTCGGCCGAGCCGTGCGTCCAGGATTCCGGGGTCACCCGGCCCTGGAACCTCTCCTGGATCCGGTCGTCGCCGACCGCGGCCGCCGCGTTCAGCCCGTCGTCGATGTCCTCCGCGGTCAGCGTCCTGATCAGCGGCCGCCCGGTGGACGCGTCCGCGACGTCGGTCGCGTTGTGCGCCCACACCCCGGCGTAGCAGTCGGCCTGCAGCTCGACCCTGACCGCGTTGCTGTTCGCGCCCTGCTGCCCGTCCTGGGCCCGCTGGAGGGTTCCGAGCAGGTTCTGGATGTGGTGGCCGTACTCGTGGGCGACGACGTAGGCCTGGGCGAAGGGGCCGCCGGTCGCGCCGAACTCCGTCCGCAGCTCCTCGAAGAAGCCCAGGTCCAGATAGACCTTCCGGTCCGCGGGGCAGTAGAAGGGGCCCACCGCCTTCGAGGCGGTCCCGCACGCGGTGCTCACCCGGTTCTCGAAGAACACGGTCGTCGCCGGGCTGTACCGGCCGCCGCGCCTGGCGAACTCCTGCTTCCAGAAGGCCTGGGTGCTCCTGACGACCGCCAGCAGCCGGCAGTCCTCCCGCGCGTTCGCGTCCCGCCCCGTGGTGCAGGCCCGCTCCACCTGACTGAGCGACGAGGAGGCCGGCACCGGCAGCTCCTCCTCGGGGGCCAGTCCCAGCTCCTGCGGCCCCACGCCGAACAGCAGCCCCATGACCAGCGCGATGAGGCCGACGATGCCGCCGCCGATGGTGGCCTTCCCGCCCGGGATGCGGCCGCCGCGACCGCCGCGCAGGTCCTCGACCTCCGAGCTGTCGAGACGGGCGTCGTCGTCGAACTGCATCCCGCACCGCCCTCCGTCCGTGCAACAGGTGCGGTCACGTTTCCGCCCATGCGGCGAGTATCGACCCATCCCTACCGATACGCGCCCCGGCCACCCCAAGGCGGCGCTGGGCCGAACGGGTGACCCGGGGAAGCGGCCCCGAGCCTCCGCGCGGCCCGGCCCGCGCCCCGAAACCAGTTGCACACCCCCGGTAGAATGTCTCCCATGGCAAATCTCCTCGCGGATTAGCGGCGTCGAAGCTTCGCGTCCTGCCCCCCTTCCGCCGTCCCGACCCGCCCTGGAGTATTTCCGTGATCACCGCCACCGGCATCGAGCTGCGCGCCGGCGCCCGCATCCTCATCGAGTCCGCCTCCTTCCGCGTCGCCAAGGGCGACCGCATCGGCCTGGTCGGCCGCAACGGAGCGGGCAAGACCACCCTGACCAAGTGCCTCGCCGGCGAGGGCCAGCCCGCCGCCGGCTCCATCGCCCGCTCGGGCGAGGTCGGCTACCTCCCGCAGGACCCGCGCACCGGCGACCTCGACGTCCTGGCCCGCGACCGGATCCTGTCCGCGCGCGGTCTCGACGTGCTGATCAAGAAGATGCGCGCCAACGAGGAGCGCATCGCGACCGGCACCGGCGGCACCCGCGACAAGGCGATGAAGCAGTACGAGCGCCAGGAGACGGAGTTCCTGACCAAGGGCGGGTACGCCGCCGAGGCGGAGGCCGCGACCATCTCGGCCGCCCTCGGCCTGCCCGACCGGGTGCTCGGCCAGCCGCTGCACACCCTCTCCGGCGGCCAGCGCCGCCGCGTCGAGCTGGCCCGGATCCTCTTCTCGGACGCCGACACCCTGCTCCTCGACGAGCCCACCAACCACCTCGACGCCGACTCGATCGTCTGGCTGCGCGACTACCTGAAGACCTACCGCGGTGGCTTCATCGTCATCTCCCACGACGTCGACCTGGTCGAGACCGTCGTCAACAAGGTCTTCTACCTGGACGCCAACCGCTCCCAGATCGACGTCTACAACATGGGCTGGAAGCTCTACCAGCAGCAGCGCGAGGCCGACGAGAAGCGCCGCAAGCGCGAGCGCCAGAACGCCGAGAAGAAGGCCGCGGCGCTGAACTCGCAGGCCGACAAGATGCGCGCCAAGGCGACCAAGACCGTCGCCGCGCAGAACATGGCCAAGCGCGCCGACCGGCTGCTGGCCGGCCTGGACGCCGTCCGCGTCTCCGACAAGGTCGCCAAGCTCCGCTTCCCGGACCCGGCGCCCTGCGGCAAGACCCCGCTGACGGCCGAGGGCCTGTCGAAGTCCTACGGCTCGCTGGAGATCTTCACCGACGTCGACCTGGCCATCGACAAGGGCTCGCGCGTCGTCATCCTCGGCCTCAACGGCGCCGGCAAGACCACCCTGCTGCGCCTGCTCTCGGGCACCGAGAAGCCGGACACCGGCACCGTGGTCCCGGGTCACGGCCTCAAGCTCGGCTACTACGCGCAGGAGCACGAGACGCTCGACCCCGAGCGCACCGTCCTGGAGAACATGCGCTCCTCCGCTCCCGACCTGGACCTGGTCGCGGTGCGCAAGACGCTCGGCTCCTTCCTCTTCTCCGGCGACGACGTGGACAAGCCCGCCGGGGTGCTCTCCGGTGGCGAGAAGACCCGTCTCGCCCTGGCCACGCTGGTCGTCTCCTCGGCGAACGTGCTGCTCCTCGACGAGCCCACGAACAACCTCGACCCGGCCAGCCGCGAGGAGATCCTGGGCGCGCTGCGCACGTACAAGGGCGCGGTCATCCTCGTCACGCACGACGAGGGCGCCGTCGAGGCGCTGGAGCCGGAGCGGATCATCCTGCTCCCGGACGGCGTCGAGGACCTGTGGGGACCGGACTACCGGGACCTGGTGGCCCTCGCCTGATCGGGTTCCGGTTCCCGTTCCGCTTCTGATCCAGTTCCTTATGGATCATTCGGCTCACGGGTGATCCATCATCTGAGTGAGACGGTCTCGTACCGTTGCGCGTCGTACGACGGCCCCGGCCGCACCCGCGAAGGTGCGCGACCGGGGTCGTTCGTTTTCCGCTTCCGCGCCCCTGACCTGGAGATTCCTGGTGGGGGCAGCGGAGTGTGACGGAAGTCATGCGGCGGAAGAGGAGATTCCGTTCTGCTCGGGCGTCCACCGCTCGGGAAATGCCGTCGTACCGACCTTGCTGAATGGGTGGCCAGGAAGCGTGGGAGGGGTGATCATGAGAAGTCCAGAGCGCACTTCCCATGAGGAGGCACGGGTGGCCGAGACTCTGAAGAAGGGCAGCCGGGTAACCGGCGCCGCGCGCGACAAGCTCGCGGCAGACCTGAAGAAGAAGTACGACTCCGGTGCGAGTATCCGGGCGCTGGCCGAAGAGACCGGCCGGTCCTACGGATTCGTCCACCGGATGCTCAGTGAGTCCGGGGTGTCGCTACGTGGTCGCGGTGGCGCGACGCGCGGCAAGAAGGCGGCTACGGCCTGACCCCGGACCCAGTGGTTCCAACGCTCCAACGGCTTCAAGGTCCATCATGATCCAACGGTGCCTTCGGTGACCCCCGGTCGGCCTTCCGGTCGACCGGGTGGTTACTGTGCAGTCACTTAGGCCGAGCTTGCGGCCGACTGCACACCGGAGGCATGAAAGATGGCTCTGCTCGACAAGGACGGCGTACGACTTACCGTCGACGACACGGTCGCCACGGTGACACTGACCAATCCGGCCAAGCGAAATGCCCAATCCCCCGCGCTCTGGCGGGCTTTGGCCGAGGCCGGGAAGTCGTTGCCGGGCACCGTCCGGGTCGTCGTGCTGCGCGGTGAGGGCAAGTCCTTCTCCGCCGGGCTCGACCGGCAGGCGTTCACCCCCGAAGGTTTCGAGGGCGAGCCGTCCTTCCTCGATCTGGCACGCGGTTCGGACGAACTGCTCGACTCCACGATCGCCGAGTACCAGGAGGCATTCACCTGGTGGAGGCGCAACGACATCATCTCCGTCGCCGCCGTGCAGGGGCACGCGATCGGCGCCGGCTTCCAGCTCGCGCTCGCGTGCGACCTGCGCGTGGTCGCGGACGACGTGCAGTTCGCCATGCGCGAGACCAGCCTGGGTCTGGTCCCCGACCTGGCCGGTACCCAGCCCCTGACCTCCCTGGTCGGCTACGCCCGCGCGCTCGAGATCTGCGCGACGGGCCGCTTCGTGCACGCCGAGGAGGCGGAACGGGTCGGCCTCGCCAACCTCGTGGTCCCGGCCGATGAGCTCGACGCCGCCGTCCAGGACCTCACCACCGCCCTGCTGGCCCCGCCGCGGGACGCCGTGATCGAGACGAAGGCGCTGCTGCGCACCGCGCAGTCCCGCCCCTACGACGACCAGCGCGCCGCCGAGCGCGCGGCCCAGGCCCGCCGCCTGCGGGATCTGGCAGGTCTCTCCGACTGAGGGCCGCCGTGACACCGGAGCCCCGGGGGAAACCGGCCAGCCGACCGGCGTACTCCCGGGGCGCCCGCGCGCCCGGGCGCCTAACGTGGTGCGGAGTGAGTCCGATTCCGCACGCGCGAAAGGGCACGCCATGACCGAATCCGCATCAGGCCGCGGTGGCTCCGGCAAGGAACCCGGCGACCGGGGACGTACGAGCATCTCCGACGGCGTGGTCGAGAAGATCGCAGGGCTGGCCGCCCGCGAGGTGGTCGGCGTACACGCCATGGGCAGCGGCACCGCCCTCTCCCGTACCTTCGGCGCCGTCCGCGATCGTGTGCCCGGCGGCCAGAAGGCATCCGTCAGCCGCGGCGTCAAGGCGGAGGTCGGCGAGGTCCAGACCGCCCTCGACCTGGAGATCGTCGTCGACTACGGCGTGTCGATCCGCGACGTGGCACGGGCGGTCCGTGAGAACGTCATCTCGGCGGTCGAGCGGATGACCGGCCTGGAGGTCGTCGAGGTCAACATCGCCGTCAGTGACGTCAAGCTGCCCGACGAGCCCGACGAGGAGCCGGAGTCCCGTCTCCACTAGCCGAGAGGATCCAGCAAATGAGCATGGCGATCGCCGGCCTGTTCGCCGGAATGGCCCTGGCGTTCGCCGGCTACTTCGGCGGTTTCGGCGCCTTCCTCCTGGTGGCGGCCCTGGGCGCCCTCGGCTTCGTCGCAGGACGCTTCCTCGACGGGGACCTGGACGCCGGGGACCTGTTCCGCCGCCGTGACGACCGGCGCGGGTGAGGGGCCGATGAGTACGACCCAGCCCCGGGCCACCCCGCCGCGGGTGGCCGCCGCCGACCGCGGGTCCACCCTCATCGCCGACCGGGTCGTCGCCAAGATCGCGGCCCAGGCCGCGAGGGAGGCGCTCTCCGCCCCCTCGGGCGCGCCCCCGCACGCCACCGTCACCGTGCACCACGACATCGCACGGGTACGGGTGAGCCTGGAGCTCGACTACCCCTCCGACCTCGCCGCCCAGTGCGCCGCCGTCCGCGCCCGGGTCGCCCTCCGCGTCGAGGAGTGCGCGCAGATGTCCGTGCCCGAGGTGGACATCGACGTCGAGCACCTGCACTCCACGCACACCCGGACCGCCGCCGGGCGGGACCGGCGGCTGCGGTGACGGCCCCCGGCTCCGGCCGCGCCCACCGGTTCCGCTCCGCCCGCCGGGTGCCGGCCGCGCTCACCGCCCTGGCAGTGCTGGGGGTGGCGGCGCTGTTCCTGTACGACCTGGCCGCGGAACGGTCCGGCCGGCCCGCCATGAGCTGGCGCCACGACCTCGCCCACTGGCTGGAGACGGCGACCCCCGCCGACCTGTCGGTGCAGCTGACCGGCGGGGCCCTGGCCCTGGCCGGGGCGGTCCTCCTGCTGCTGGCGCTCACCCCCGGGCTCCGCCGGATCCTGACCATGCGCACGCCCGGCCAGGACACCGCCGTACGGGCCGGTCTCGGCCGCAAGGACGCCGCGCAGGTCCTGCGGGACCGGGCCATGGAGGTCGCCGGGGTGCGCTCGGTCCGGGTCAAGGTGGGCCGGTCCCGCATCGGGGTGCGGGCCACCTCGCACTTCCGCGAGTTGGACGACGTACGGGCCGACCTGGACGCCGTACTCGCCGTCGGCGTCGAGGAACTGGGCCTCGCGCACCCGCCGCACACACGCGTACGGGTCAGGAGATGAGCGGGATGCTCGGAACGGTGAACCGGATCCTGCTCGCGGTGGCCGGGACGGTCCTGCTGGCGGCCGGGGTCGTGGTGCTGACGGGATCGTGGCCGCTGAACGGCCGCCACGCGGCGCTGCTGAGCGCGCAGACCCGGAGCCGGTACTGGCACGACGACGGCTGGTGGTGGGTGGTGCTCGCCGGGCTCGCGGTGTGCGTACTGCTGGCGCTGTGGTGGCTGCTGTCCCAGCTGCGGCGTCCGCGGCTGCAGGCGTTGTACGTGGACACCGGGGACGGGGCGTTCGCCCTGCTGCGCGGGCGCGCGCTGGAGGAGGCGGTGGCCGCGGAGGCCGGCGCCCTGGACGGCGTCGCCGGCTGCCGGGTCGTCCTGCGCGGGCGGCGCGGGTCGCCCGCTCTGCGGGTCGCCCTGAAGCTGGAACCCCACGCGGTCCCCGCCGACGCCCTGGCGCACGTGGCCGGCCCGGTCCTGACCCACGCCCGGACCTCGGCGGGCCTCCCTGAACTGCCGGCGGAGGCCCGCCTCAAGGTGACGTCCCACCGGGCCCAGCGCGTCAACTAGGGGGTGTCTTGTCGACCGGTCCGGGTCAGAAGCCGTGCCGGGAGCCGCCGTCGACCGGGATCATCACGCCCGTCAGGTACGACGCCGCCGGGGAGAGCAGGAAGGCCGCGGTGCGGCCGAACTCCTCCGGGGCGCCGTACCGGCGCAGCGGGATACGGGACTCGTTGCCCGCCCGCGCCGCCTCGGCGTCACCGGACAGGGCGTCGAGCTCACGGACGCGGTCGGTGTCGATGCGCGCCGGAAGCAGGCCGACGACCCGGATCCCGCGCGGTCCGAGCTCCAGGGAGAGGGACTTCGCGAAGCCCGCGAGGCCCGGGCGCAGGCCGTTGGAGATGGTCAGGCCGGGGATCGGCTCGTGGACCGAGCCCGACAGGACGAAGCCGATGACCCCGCCCTCGCCCAGCTCGGCGGCCGCCGCCCGGGCGAGGCGGACCGCGCCGAGGAAGACCGACTCGAAGGCCGCCGCCCACTGCGCGTCGGTGTTGTCCGCCGCGAAGCCCGGCGCCGGGCCGCCGACGCTGATGAGGATGCCGTCGAGCCGGCCGAAGCGCTCCCGCGCGGTGGCGACGAGCCGCGCGGCCGCCTCCGGGTCGGAGTTGTCGGCCGCGACACCGGCGGCGTTCGGGCCGAGCTCGGCGGCGGCGTCGGCCGCCCGCTTCTCGTCCCGGCCCGTCAGGAGGACCTTCGCGCCGTCGGAGGTCAGTTCCCGGGCGGAGGCGAAGCCGAGGCCGCGCGTGGCCCCGGTGACGATGTAGACACGGTCTTTCAGTCCAAGATCCATGCCGACACGCTACGCGGTCGCCGGCTCCTGCCGGGAGGCTTCGCGCTTGGCGGCCTCTTCCTCGCGCTCGCGCTTCTCCCGCCGTACGAGGACCACCCAGCCCACCGGGACCGCGCCCGTGAACAGCCACCACTGGATGGCGTACGCCATGTGCGGGCCGATCGAGTCGTGGTCGGGGTCGGCGACCGTCTCCGGACCACCCTCCGCCGGAGCCGGACCGGTGAGCTCCAGGTACCCGCCGAGGACCGACCGGCCGAGGTACTCCGCCTGCTGCGCGCTGTTGATCAGCATCACCTGGCGGTCCGGCAGGCCCTTGCGGTCCTTGATGCCGCTGCCGCCGCTCGTCTCGTCGGCCTTCAGCCGGCCGGTGACCGTGACCTCGCCCGCGGGCGCGGCCGGCACCGGCGGGTAGGCGCGGGGGTCGTCGCCGCCCGGCACCCAGCCCCGGTTGACCAGGACCACCCGGCCGTCGGACAGCACCAGCGGGGTCAGGACGTGGAAGCCGACCTTGTCGTCGTTGTCGGTGCGCATCCGTACGACGACCTCGTGCGCGGTGTCGTACGTGCCGGTCGCGATGACCGTGCGCCAGAAGTCGGCGCGGGGGACCCGGTGCCCGGGGGAGGTGACCTCGGTGATGGGGACCGGCTGCGCCCGCAGGTTCGCCTCGATCAGCTGGTTCTGTGCGACACGGTGTTCATGGCGGTGGTACTGCCAGAACCCCAGCTTGATCATCACGGGGATGAGGGCGAGGGCGATCAGGGTGAGGAACACCCACTGCCGGGTCAACACAAAGCGGTACACGCCCACGACGGTACCCGCAGCGCGAAGGACCCCGGCGGCCGGGTGGCCGTCCGGGGTCATGGCGTACGGGACGGGGGCGTCGGGACGGGCGTCCCGGTACGGGGCGTCGGGACGCGGGGGAGGAGGAGTCAGACGCGGTCGACGATGCCCACCTTCCCCTCCGCCCGGGCGCAGTGCGCCCCGCAGAACCACTGGCCCGCGACCTCGACACCCTGGCCGATGATCGAGACCCGGCAGTGCTCGCAGACGGGCGCCATGCGGTGGATGGCGCAGGAGAAGCAGTCGAAGACGTGCACGGCGCCCTGCGCGTGCACCTCGAAGGACATGCCGTAATCGTTTCCGCAGACCTCACAACGTGCCATGGGCGGAATGCTGCGCACGGGGAACGGACGGAACAAGATCCAGCCGGGTGAGTCGCCGCGCCTGCACCCGGCCGGCGCAACGGCCCTCCGGTTCAGGACTCGGCCGGGGCCACGTCCCGCAGCAGCTGGGTGAAGGCCGCCTCGTCGACGACCGGGGTGCCGAAGCTCTTCGCCTTGACCGTCTTGGAGGTCGCCGAGTCGGGGTCGTTGGTCACGAGGAGACTCGTGAGCCGCGACACACTCGTCGCGATGTGCAGGCCCGCCTCGACCGCGCGGTCCTCCAGGAGCTCCCGCTCCACCGAGGTGTCACCGGAAAAGGCGATCCGCATGCCCTGCTTCAGGGGCTTGCCGTCCTCGAAGCGCCCCGGGTTCGGGTGCGGGCACGGCGGCCGCTTGCGCGAGGGCCGCCAGCTGCTGCCCCGGTAGGAGGCCTGGTACCCGACCCGCGGGGTGACGGCCGAGTCCGACCACTCCGTCAGCGGCCGGCATTCCAGCAGGGGCAGCCGTACACCGCCCTGCGCGGCCGCGTGCAGCGAGGGACGGAACGCCTCCGCGAGCACCCGGGCGTCGTCGAGCGCGTGGTGGGCGCGCTGCTGGACCACGCCGAAGTGCGCGGCGAGCGACTCCAGCTTGTGGTTGGGCAGCGGCAGGTTCAGTTCCTTGGACAGGGCGATGGTGCACAGCCGCTGACGGACCGGCGCGGTGGCGGCGGCCCGTGCGTACTCCCGGGCGATCATCTGCCAGTCGAAGATGGCGTTGTGCGCGACCAGCACCCGGTCCGCGAGCCGGTCGGCGAACTCCTCGGCGATGTCCTCGAAGAGCGGGGCGTCGGAGAGCATCGCACTCGTCAGTCCGTGGATCCACACCGGTCCCGGGTCCCGCCGCGGATTGACCAGCGTGTACCAGTGGTCCTCCACATTGCCCTGGGCGTCGAGCCGGTAGACGGCGGCGGAGACTATCCGGTCGTCGCGAGCGAGCCCGGTGGTCTCCACGTCGACGACCGCGTACCCCTGTGGGTACGCGGTCGGCCACATCGTGTCTGCGGTCGTACGGTCGTCGAGCATGGTCACAGAGGATATCGGCCCCGACTGACACCCGTGGCCGCACCGGCGGCTTCCCGCCGTCGGGACAGGGCGGCGATGGGATCACCCGCCGCGAGCCGTTCGGTCCCGCAGCCGTCAACCGGCCCCGGCAGCAGCCGGTATCGCGGAGCCGCGCGCACCGGCGGGCACGCACCGCGCGATCTAGTGCGGCGGGGCCGCCCCCGGTGCGAGCAGGGCGTGCACCAGGGCCCGTACGGACAGCAGGAACAGCCGGTCCGGGTCCGCCGGGCGGGCCAGGGCGCGGGCGAGGGCCGGGTCGTGGGGGGCCGAGGCCGGGTCCCAGAGCTCGCTCTCGGCCGGGGACTGCGCCGGAGCGCGTTCGCGGTTGCGCTCGACGAGCAGGTACCCGACGACCTGGAACTGGACGGCACGCACCGCGTCCGCCGCCCGGGCGCCGCGCAGTCCCGCGGCGTGCACCTCGTGGACGAGTGCCTGCTGGGCGGGCAGGAACATGCGCTCGGTGAGTCCGCGTTCGTGGACCATGGCGATCAGGTGCGGACGTGTCCGCAGTTCGCGGCGCAGGGTCCGGGCCACCGACAGGATCCGTTCGGCCGGGGTGCGGCCGGTGGGCCGGATCGCGCCCATCTCCTCCACGGTCCGCCGCACGAGGGCGTCGAGCAGCGACTCGCGGTTGCCGACGTGCCAGTAGATGGACGTCACGGCGGTGCCCAGCTCGGCGGCGAGCCCCCGCATGGTGAGGGCGGCCGGACCGTGCCGCATGACCAGGGACGCGGCCGCGTCCAGCACCTCCTCCCGGGTCAGCGCGCTTCTGGCCATGGATCCGGTCCGCCCGTCTGTCGAGGTCCGAAAACTGTCGATGCGTCAGTTCTGCTGCGTGCAGGGGTCTTTACCCTTCATCGGTGCCGGTGTAACTGTGTTACAGAACCGCCCCCGGCCGTCGCCGGGAGGGACTGAAGGGTGGTGCGGTACATGGCACGCGTACGGTACGGAGCGCGGACCGAGGCCGAGATCGCGGCGTCGCGCGAGAAGAGCTCCAAGCTCCCTGACATCTGGTCCACCGGTGTCGTCGCCGTCTGGGAGAGCGACCCCGACGTGGTCGCGGCGGTCCTGCCGCCGCCGCTCAAACCGGCCGACCGGCCCCTCGTACGGGCCAACATCAGCAAGGTCGACCTGCCCGGCTACCCGCTCGGCGCCGGCTCGGTGGCCGTCGCCGCCCAGCACGGCGGGGTCGAGGGCTGGTACCCCCTCGTCATGCCGATGACGCACGAACGCGCCCTGACCGGCGGCCGCGAGGTCTTCGGTGAGCCGAAGAAGCTGGGCGAGGTCACCGTGGAACGCGACGGCCTCGTCGTACGGGCGGCCCTCGCCCGGCACGGGATCGCCTTCGTCGAGGTGCGCGGCGCCGTGGACCGCGCACTGCCCCTGCCCGAGCCCACCACGAAGACCGATTTCTACTTCAAGTTCCTGCCCGCCGTGGACGGCTCGGGCTTCGACGTGGACCCGGTGCTCGTCCACTGCACGCGCAACGAGAAGGTCCGCAGGCTGGAGCACATCACCGGGGACATCGTCCTGCGGGAGTCGATGTTCGACCCCGTCGCCGACCTTCCCGTCCGCCGGATCGTGGAGATCACCATCGGCGAGAAGACCACCGACCAGAAGGGCCGGGTCGCGGAACGGGTCAGCGCCCAGGCCCTGCTCCCCTACATCCACCAGCGCTACGACGACCCCCAGCAGATCCTCGACGCGCCCCCGGAGGGATCGTCGGCGGGGAGGGGCTGACGTGCGACTCGAACCGGGACAGGTGGCCGTGGTCACCGGAGCCGCCGGCGGCATCGGCCTCGCGATGGCCCGCCGCTTCGCCGCCGAAGGGCTGAAGGTGGTCCTCGCCGACGTGGAGGAGGGCGCGCTGCGCAAGGCCGCGGACGAGCTCGTCGCGGAGGGCGCCGAGGTGCTCGCCAGGGTGGTCGACGTCAGTGACCGGGACAGCGTGGTCGCGCTCGCCGACGCCGCCTACGACGCCTTCGGCTCCGTGCACGTGCTCTGCAACAACGCGGGCGTCGGCTCCGGCGCCGAGGGCCGGATGTGGGAGCACGAGCCCAACGACTGGAAGTGGGCCTTCTCCGTCAACGTGTGGGGGGTCTTCCACGGCATCCAGGCCTTCGTCCCCCGCATGATCGCCGCCGGCGCCCCCGGCCACGTCGTCAACACCTCCTCCGGCGACGGCGGCATCGCCCCGCTGCCCACCGCCTCCGTGTACGCCGTCACCAAGGCGGCCGTGGTCACCATGACCGAGTCCCTCTACGCGCACCTCAAGGCGGAGGGCGCCTCCGTCGGGGCCTCCGTCCTCTTCCCCGGACCGCACATGCTGCGCACCGGGCTGTGGGAGTCGCACCGCAACCGGCCCGCGCGGTACGCGAAGGAGCGGCCGCGCAAGGCCCCGTACCGCAGCCTCGACCAGTACGAGGCGGCGATGCGGCAGGCCGGGCACGAGGTGCAGTTCACCCCGGTCGAGGAGGTCGCCGAGCACGTCGTCGACGGCATCCGCGCCGACCGTTTCTGGATGCTCCCGGCCGGCGAGCACAGCGACCGGCAGATCCGCGCCCGGTCGCAGTCGATGCTCGACCGGTCCAACCCCGCCTACCTGGAAAGCTTCATCCTCGACTGAGGGGCGTGTGTGGTGAGTACGAACGAAGGCCGGCCCGAACGGACGGGCCCGCACGAAGACCCGTATCTGATCATCTCCTCCGACTGCCACGCGGGCCTGCCCACCGAGCAGTACCGGCCCTACCTGGATTCCCGCTTCCACCCCCAATTCGACGAGTTCCTCGGCGAACGCGACGCCCGACGCGCCGAGGCCACCCGCCTCGGCGTCCGCAACGAGGCCTTCGCCGAGAAGTGGTTCCACGACCACGAGGAAGGCCTCAAGGGCGGCTGGGACACCGGGCAGCGGCTGAAGGAACTCGACGGCGACGGCGTGGCCGCCGAGGTCGTCTTCCCCGACGCGGACGCGGTCGACAGCCAGACCGCCGCCCCCTTCGGGGTCGGCCTCGGCCTCTGCGGCGACCAGGACCCCGAGCTCGGCATGGCGGGCGCGCAGGCGCACAACCGCTGGCTCGCGGAGTTCGTGGGGCAGACCCCGGAGCGGCACTGCGGAGTGGCCCTGCTCCCCATCACGGGCGAGCCCGCGAAGGTCGTGGCGGAGATCCACCGGGCCAAGGAGTCCGGGCTGGGCGCGCTGATGATCCCCGCGATGTGGGTGGACAAGGCGCCCTACCACGACCGCCGCTACGACCCCGTCTGGGCGGCGGCCGCCGAGACGCAGATGCCGATCGTCACCCACTCCGGGTCCTCGCCGCGCCACGAGTACGGCGACCACCTGGGCATCTTCGTCTCCGAGGTCACCTGGTGGCCGTCCCGTCCGCTGTGGTTCCTGCTCTGGTCGGGGGTCTTCGAGCGCCACCCCGGCCTGCGGTTCGGCGTCGCCGAGGCGGGCTGCTGGTGGCTGCCGAACCAGCTGTGGTTCATGGACCGGCTCTACCTCGGCGCGCACGGCGGCAAGAAGCTCTCGCCGTTCGAGGAGCTGAAGCGACCGCCCAGCGAGTACCTGGACCGCCAGGTCTTCATCTGCGCCACGAACACCAAGCGGCGGGAGCTGGCGCAGCGGTACGAGATCGGCGTGGACAACATCCTGTGGGGCTCGGACTTCCCGCACCCCGAGGGCACCTGGCCGAACACCCGGACCTGGCTGAAGAACACCTTCCACGACATCCCGGTCGCCGAGACCCGCCGGATGCTGGGGCTGGCGGCGGCCGAGGTCTTCGGCTTCGACACCGCGAAGCTGGCTCCGATCGCCCGCCGGATCGGCCCCACCCCGGCGGAACTGGGCCAGTCCCCGGACCAGGCGGCGGTGGAGGCATCCTGGGCCCGCTCGCGAGAGACGGGACGCCACTGGCTCACCGGCAACGACTTCCCGGTACTGGGGGTGAACCCGTGACGTCCGAGGACCGCTACACGGTGATCTCGGCGGACTGCCACGCGGGCGCCGACCTGCTGGACTACAGGCCGTACCTGGAGAAGCGCCACCACGAGGACTTCGACGCCTGGGCCGCCACCTACGTGAACCCGTACGAGGACCTCCTCGCGGACACCGCCGACCGCAACTGGAACTCCGCCCGGCGACTGGCGGAACTGGAGGCGGACGGCATCGTCGCCGAGGTCGTCTTCCCCAACACCATCCCGCCGTTCTTCCCCAAGGCATCCCTGATGGCCCAGCCCCCGACGGCCGCCGAGTACGAGATGCGCTGGGCGGGGCTGCAGGCCCACAACCGGTGGCTGGCGGACTTCTGCGCGGACGCGCCGGGACGCCGGGCGGGGGTGGCACAGATCCTGCTGAACGACGTGGACGCGGCGGTCGGCGAGATCCGCCGGGTGCGGGCGGCCGGACTGACGGGCGGCATCCTGCTGCCGGGCGTCCCGCCCGGCTCGACGGTGCCCGAGCTCTACTCCGCCGCCTACGACCCCATCTGGGCTGTGTGCGACGAGCTCGACGTCCCGGTCAACCACCACGGCGGCTCGGCCTCGCCGCCGCTCGGCGACGAACCGGCGGCCCGGGCCGTCTTCATGGTGGAGACGACCTGGTTCTCGCACCGAGCCCTGTGGCACCTGGTCTTCGGCGGGGCCTTCCGCCGCCACCCGGGCCTCAAGCTGGTGCTCACGGAGCAGGGTTCCGGGTGGATCCCCGGCGTGCTGGAGATGCTGGACTACTACCACGGCCGCCTCGTCGCGGCCTCGGCCACGGCCGAGTCCAAATTCGGGGCGGGCCTCGCGGAGGCGATGGGGCGGGGGCCGAGCGAGGTCTGGCGGGACAACTGCTTCGTGGGAGCGAGCTTCATGCGCCCCCACGAGGTCCCGCTGCGGGAGCGGATCGGCCTGGACAAGATCATGTGGGGCAGCGACTACCCGCACGACGAGGGCACCACCCCCTTCTCCCGCGAAGGTCTCCGCATCGCCTACGCGGGCCTCCCGCGCGAGGAGGTCGCCGCGATGGTCGGCGGCAACGCGGCCCGCGTCTACGGCTTCGACCTCGCCCTGCTGGACGCGGTCGCGGCCAAGCACGGCCCGCTGGTGTCGGAGATCGCGGAGCCCCTGACGCAGGTCCCCCCGGAGGCCACCAGCCCGGCGTTCGCCCGAGGGGGGTCGGTCCGGGTC
>NZ_JBSGXU010000041.1:0-51375 GCF_053610205.1 Streptomyces sp. NPDC054932
AGGCTGAAAGAGCGCCTCAAGCGCCCGCGGGGTTGGAGTGGGCGGCGAGGCTGAAGGAGCGCCTCAAACGTCGGCTGGGCTGGAGGGCGGCGAGGCTGAAGGAGCGCTTCAAGCGCCGGCTGGGCTGGAGTGGGCGGTGAGGCTGAAGGAGCGCCTCAAGCGCCCGCGGGGCTGGAGTGGGTGGCTTCGTGCTGGGGGTTTGGCGGTCAGGGGTGGGTGACGCGGAGTTCCTTGATGCCGTTGAGCCAGGCTGCGCGGAGGCGGCGAGGGGGTTCCGCGGTGAGGTGGAGGTCGGGGAGGGCGTCGGCCAGGGCGTTGAAGATCAGGTCGATCTCCATGACCGCCAGGGACTTGCCGAGGCAGAAGTGCGGTCCGCCGCCGCCGAAGCCCAGGTGGGGGTTGGGGTCGCGGGTGATGTCGAAGACGTCCGGGTTCGTGAAGACCTCGGGGTCGTGGTTGGCGGAGGAGTAGAACATCCCCACCCGGTCGCCCGCCTTGATCTTCTGCCCGCCCAGTTCGGTGTCCTGGGTGGCGGTGCGCTGGAAGGACACCACCGGGGTGGCCCAGCGCACGATCTCCTCGGCGGCGGTGGACGGCCGGGTCGCCTTGTAGAGCTCCCACTGCTCGGGGTGGGTCAGGAAGGCGTGCATGCCGTGGCTGATGGCGTTGCGCGTGGTCTCGTTGCCCGCGACCGCCAGCAGCAGGACGAAGAAGCCGAACTCGTCGGAACCGAGGTTGCCCTGGCCCTCGGCCGCCACCAGCTGGGTGACGATGTCCTTGGCCGGACATTCCTTGCGCTGGGCGGAGAGGTTCATCGCGTAGCCGATGAGCTCCATCGCCGCGTTGGAGCCGACCTCCTCGGTGATCGCGTACTCCGGGTCGTCGTAGGCGATCATCTTGTTCGACCAGTCGAAGATCTTGGCCCGGTCCTTCTGCGGTACGCCGATCAGTTCGGCGATGGCCTGCAGCGGGAGCTCGCACGCCACCTGGGTGACGAAGTCGAAGCTGCCGTCGGCCGCCGTGGCCGACGCCTCCTCGACGATCTTCCGGGCGCGGTCCCGCAGGGCCGACTCCAGTCCGCGGATGGCCCGGGGGGTGAAGCCGCGCTGCACAATCTGGCGTACGCGCGTGTGTTCCGGCGGGTCCATGTTCAGCATGATCAGACGCTGGGCATCTATCGCATCACGCTGGATGTGCTCGTTGAAGCGGATGATCGCGGTGTTGGTCGTCGAGGAGAACAGTTCCGGGTGGGTGGAGACGTACTTGACGTCCGCGTGCCGGGTCACGGCCCAGTAGCCCTCGTCGTCGAAGCCGGTGACGCCCCGCCGCTGCGGGCACCACCACACGGGTGCGGTCTGCCTCAGCTGCGCGAACTCGGGGAAGGGGACGCGGCTCTGGAGCAGGTCTGGGTCGGTGGCGTCGAAGCCTTCGGGCAGTGCGGGGCAGGACATCGGGCAACTCCAAAGTCTGACGGACCATCAGAAGTTGGCTCGAAGGTAGTAACGAGTTCCAGAAGTGACAAGGGTCGTGGCGCCAACTGTTGCGTGTGGAATCCGTGCAGGGCGCGTGCAAGACCCTTGCGTGCCGGGCCTCAGGTCATAAGACTGCGGGGAGAACTAGAACGCGTACTAGTTCGGGCGGGGCGCCGGGACGGCCCGCCGTGCTGACGCAGTGCAGGAGAGGACGAGCTCATGGCCGCGGAACCCGTCATTGTCGAAGCCGTACGCACCCCCATCGGTAAGCGCGGGGGCGCACTCGCCAACCTCCATCCCGCCTACCTGCTCGGTGAGACCTACCGCGAACTGCTGGCCCGTACCGGAATCCAGCCCGACTGCGTGGAGCAGATCGTCGGCGGGACCGTCACGCACGCGGGCGAGCAGTCGATGAACCCCGCCCGCAACGCCTGGCTCGCCATGGGGCTCCCGTACGAGACCGCCGCGACCACGGTGGACTGTCAGTGCGGCAGCTCGCAGCAGGCCAACCACATGGTCGCCAACATGATCTCCGGCGGGGTCATGGACATCGGCATCGCCTGCGGCGTCGAGGCCATGAGCCGCGTGCCGCTGGGCTCCGGATCCAAGCACGGCCCGGGAAAGCCCTTCCCGGACGAGTGGAACGTCGACCTGCCCAACCAGTTCGAGGCCGCCGAGCGGATCGCCCGCCACCGGGGCCTGTCCCGTGAGGACGTCGACCGGCTCGGGCTCCTCTCCCAGGAGCGGGCCGCCGCCGCGTGGGCCGAGGAG
The DNA here is from genome assembly GCF_053610205.1 of Streptomyces sp. NPDC054932. Classification (NCBI taxonomy): domain Bacteria; kingdom Bacillati; phylum Actinomycetota; class Actinomycetes; order Kitasatosporales; family Streptomycetaceae; genus Streptomyces; species Streptomyces sp. NPDC054932. The sequence goes on from NZ_JBSGXU010000041.1 coordinate 2,244, forward strand.
CGCTTCAAGCGCGAGACCTTCGCCGTGCAGGTGCCGACGACCGAGGAGGAGCAGGCCGCCGGCCAGGGCATGTGGCGTCTGGTCGACCGGGACGAGGGGCTGCGGGACACCAGCATGGAGGCGCTGGCCCGGCTCAAGCCGGTCATGCCCACCGCCGTGCACACCGCCGGGAACTCCTCGCAGATATCCGACGGCGCCGCCGCCGTGATGTGGGCCTCGCGCAAGATGGCCCGCGCCCTCAAGCTCAAGCCGCGCGCCCGGATCGTCGCCCAGACGCTGGTCGGCGCCGACCCCCACTACCACCTGGACGGGCCGATCGACGCGACCCGGGCCGTGCTCGGCAAGGCCGGGATGTCGCTGCGGGACATCGACCTCGTCGAGATCAACGAGGCCTTCGCCTCCGTGGTCCTCTCCTGGGCGCAGGTCTTCGACCAGGACCTGGAGAAGGTCAACGTCAACGGCGGGGGCATCGCGCTCGGCCACCCCGTCGGTGCCACCGGAGCCCGGCTGATCACCACCGCGCTGCACGAGCTGGAGCGCCGCGACAAGGAGTTCGCGCTGATCACCATGTGCGCGGGAGGCGCGCTGGCGACCGGCACGATCATCCAGCGCCTGTGAGGCGCCCCTGAGCCCCGTGGGATGGGATGCAGAAGGCCCCGGTGGCCGGACCTGGGGAGGCCGGCCACCGGGGCCTTCGTATGTCTACTGCTCGCTACTGCTTCTGCTGTCGCTGCCCGCAGCTGCCGGCGGCTCAGTACCAGTGGTTGGCGGACCAGAAGTTCCAGGCGCCGACCGGGCTGCCGTAGCGGTCGTTCATGTAGTCCAGGCCCCACTTGATCTGGGTGGCCGGGTTGGTCTTCCAGTCCGCACCCGCGGAGGCCATCTTCGAGGCCGGCAGGGCCTGAGCCAGGCCGTACGCGCCGGAAGAGGCGTTGGTCGCGGTGTGGTCCCAGCCGCTCTCGTGAGAGATGATCTTGTCGAACGCAGCGAACTGGGCCGGGTCCTTGATCATCTGCTGCGCGATCGCCTTGGCGCTCACCGGGGCGGCCTGCGCGGGAACCGCGGCCAGCATGGAACCGGCGACGCCCAGGGCGAGGACGGTACCCGTGAGGGTCTTCTTGGAAGCGGCGATGCGGCGGATGACGGCGTTGGACACGGATTGACCTTCCGAAGGGGACAAGGGCGGTCGCACGCATGCCGAAGACATGCGTGAGCCACTCACGCGGAGGAGAGAGGTTCGTCGGCGGCGGGTGAAGTACCCGTGCCGCCTTGCGACTCATCCAGTTCTACCGACGCCCCGGCGGCCTGGCAAAGCCCCCGCTTACTAGGCGGCCTCGCAGCGGGGGGCCGGCGACCCGCCTCGGTCGCGATCAACGTCCGTGCAGGTGGGGGCGGCTGTCGATGGGCGGGCGCGGGCCCTGCGGGGCCTACTACCCCGGCTCGTATGTGACCCAGGTCCTATGGGGCGGGTCACCGGCGGAGGGCCCGAATGTCACCCTCCGCTGCGGTTCGTACCCCTTTCGGGGACGGGGTCGCGCCCGATTTCGCCCACCGGATCGAAGGAGACGGGAGCGTCGAAGGCGGCTTTGCGGGTCGCCCGGCGCAGCGCCTTCAGCAGGGTCGCCCCGAGGGCGAGCGTCAGTACGACGGTCAGCACGGCTCGGCCCAGGTCCCAGCCCACCGAGGTCGCCAGGCAGTACGCGGCGAACCGCGCCAGGTTCGCGGCCACCGGCTCCCCCGGATGGAAGGAGACGCCCTGCCCCATGCCCTGCAGGATCACCCAGCCCTGCAGATTCATGACCGTGCCGTACGCGAACGAGCCCGCGAAGCCGTACGCGGCCAGCATCAGCAGCTCCGCCCGCCCCCGGATCCGCTCCGGCCCCGGCAGCAGCCCCGCCCCCAGCGCGAACCAGCCCATCGCCAGCATCTGGAACGGCATCCACGGCCCGACCCCGCCGGTCAGCAGGGCGGAGGCGAACATCGTCACCGAGCCCAGGACGAAACCGAAGCCGGGTCCGAGGACGCGCCCGCTGAGCACCATCAGGAAGAACATGGGCTCCAGCCCGGCCGTGCCCGCGCCCAGCGGTCTCAGCGCCGCCCCGACGGCGGCGAGCACACCGAGCATCGCCACCGCCTTGGCGTCCATGCCGTTGTCCGCGATGGTCGCGACGACGACCGCCACCAGGAGCGGGAGGAGCGCGGCGAAGAGCCAGGGGGCGTCCTGCGAGTGGGCGAACCCCGATTGACGGTCGGCGAGCAGCGGCCAGCCGAAGGCCGCGATCCCGATGAGGGTGACGAGGACCAGGGCGACGGCGGCCCGGGGGCCGATGCGGACGGGGCGAGCTGGGCGGGCGGGGCGGGCGGGGCGGTTCATCGGGCTTCCGCCGCCTCGAGGGCCTCGGCGACCTGGGCCACGGTGAGCCAGTGGCCCGGGGCCAGGACCTTCGCCACCTGCGGCGCGAAAGCGGGGGAGGAGACGACGACCTCGGCGGTCGGACCGTCCGCGACGACCTCCCCGCCGGCCAGGATCACCACGCGGTGGGCCAGCTCGGCGGCGAGCTCCACGTCGTGGGTGGCCAGGACGATGGCATGGCCCTCGGCGGCCAGGCCGCGCAGGATCCCGATCAGGCGGACCTTGGCAGCGTAGTCCAGGCCGCGGGTCGGTTCGTCGAGCAGCAGCAGGGCGGGGCGGCCGGTGAGGACCAGTGCCAGGGCGAGGGCCAGGCGCTGGCCCTCGGAGAGGTCGCGCGGGTGGGTGTCGTCGGGGACGTCCGGGAGCAGCGCCGAGACGAGGTCGCGGCAGGTGCCGGGGGGTGCGGCGGCGTCGGAGTCGGCGGCGGCGCACTCGGCGGCGACCGTGTCGGCGTAGAGGAGGTCGCGGGGTTCCTGCGGGACGAGGCCGACGCGGCGCACCATCTCGGGCGGGGCCGTGCGGTGGGGGGTGCGGCCGCCGACGGTCACCTCGCCGGTGGTGGGGGTGACCGTACCGACGAGGGTGGAGAGCAGGGTGGACTTGCCGGCGCCGTTGCGGCCCATGAGGGCGATGGTTTCGCCGGGGGAGACGGTGAGGGTGATGCCGTGCAGGGCCTGGACGCGGCCGCGTCGGACGGTGACCCGGTGGACCTCGGCCGGGCTCTGTGCGACGGCTTCGGCTTCGGCCGGGGCGGGGCTCGGCTTGGCGCGGCGGAGCAGGCGCGCGAGGAGCCCGGGGGCTCCGTTGCCGGAGGCTCCGCCCCCGGACCCCCGCGCCTCAAACGCCGGCGGGGCCGGAATTGCCGGCGGTTGCGGCGCGGGGTCCGGGGCGGAGCCCTGGGAAGCGGCGGGGCGGACGGGCTCGGACAGGCGGCCCGTGGGGTCCGACGGGGCCGGGCCCGCCGCAGGCGACAGGCGGGCCACCAGCGGAGCGGCCCGGCGGCGGGCGTCGCGGACCGAGAGGGGGAGGGGGGACCAGCCCGCGAGGCGGCCCAGGGAGACCACCGGCGGGTGGACCGGGGAGACGGCCATGATCTCCGCCGGGGTGCCGATGAGCGGGGCCGCGCCCGGTGCGGGCAGGAGCAGGACCTGGTCGGCGTACTGGACCACCCGCTCCAGCCGGTGCTCCGCCATCAGCACGGTGGTGCCCAGGTCGTGGACCAGGCGCTGGAGGACCGCGAGGACCTCCTCCGCCGCCGCCGGGTCGAGCGCGGAGGTCGGCTCGTCCAGCACCAGCACCTTCGGGTGCGGGGTGAGGACCGAGCCGATCGCGACCCGCTGCTGCTGGCCTCCGGACAGCGTCGCGATCGGCCGGTCGCGCAGCTCGTTCAGGCCCAGCAGGTCCAGGGTCTCCTCCACCCGGCGGCGCATCACCGCAGGTGGCAGGCCCAGGGACTCCATGCCGTAGGCGAGCTCGTCCTCCACCACGTCCGTCACGAAGTGCGCGAGGGGGTCCTGGCCGACCGTGCCCACCACGTCCGCGAGCTCGCGCGGCTTGTGGGTGCGCGTGTCGCGGCCGGCGACCGTGACCCGGCCGCGCAGGGTGCCGCCCGTGAAGTGCGGGACCAGTCCGCTGACCGTCCCGAGCAGGGTGGACTTGCCGACGCCCGAAGGGCCGACCAGCAGGGTCAGCTCACCCTCCGGGATCACCAGGTCGACGCCCCGCAGGGACGGGCCGGCCGCGCCCTCGTAGGTGACCGACACCTGCTCGAAGCGGATCACTGCGACGCCTCCTTGGGCGGTACGGGTGCCACGAAGGCGGGCAGCAGGCCGATCAGGATCGCGGCGGCCGGCCACAGCGGGAGCGCGGGGGCCGCCAGCGGGACCACGCCCGGGTGCAGAGCGGCCGGGTCGACGGAGCCGGCGCGGATCAGCAGGGCGGCGACGGCCGCGCCCGATCCGGATACCAGCCAGGCGCGCGGCCCCCACCGGTCGGGCCGGTAGCGGGTCCGGAGCGACCGGCGTCCGCCGAGGCGCAGCCCGGCGACGGCCAGGACCGCGCCGATGCCGAGCACGGGCAGCCCGTACGCGGCGCCCTGCGCGGCGAGCAGGCCGTACGTGCCCGCGCACATGCCGAGCAGGCCGCCGAGGGTGAGGGCGTTGGTGGTGTGCCGGACGGCGCGCGGGACCCGGGCCGTGCGGCCGTACCCGCGCGCGTCCATGGACGCGGCGATGGCGACGGAGCGTTCCAGGGCGCCCTCCAGGACCGGCAGGCCGATCTGGAGGATCGCCTTCACCCCGCCGGTGGGGCGGCCGCGCAGCCGTCGGGCGTTCCGCAGGCGGACGACGTCGGCGACCATGTTCGGCGCGAAGGTCATGGCGACGACGACGGCGACCCCGGCCTCGTACAGGGCGGCCGGGAGGGACTTCAGCAACCGCGCCGGATTGGCGAGGGCGTTCGCGGCGCCGACGCACACCAGGAGGGTGGCCAGCTTGGCGCCGTCGTAGAAGGCGAAGGCGAGCTGCTCGCCGGTCACCCGGCCGCCGAAGCGGATGCCCTGGGCCCAGGAGGGGAGCGGGACCTCCGGGAGGGTGAAGAGGGTGTGCGAGCCGGGGACGGGGGAGCCGAGGAGCATGGAGAAGAGCAGGCGCAGGCCGATGACGAAGAGGCCCAGCTTGAGGAAGGCGCTGTAGGACCGGGCCCAGGGCGCGTCGGTGCGGCGGGCCGCGACGACGTACCCGGCGACGCCGACGATCAGCCCGAGGAGGAGGGGGTTGGTGGTGCGGGAGGCGGCGGTGGCGAGGCCGAGGGCCCACAGCCACCAGGCTCCCGCGTGCAGGGCGGTGGCCCGGTTCGCCTGCGGGGCCTTCCATCGGTCGTACGCCGACCGGTGCGGGGGCTCCTGCGCCGCGGCCGGGCTCCGGCGGGCCGGGGACCGGCCGCCGGGTGCGGCTCCGGTGGGGGTGAGCCCGGCGGGGGCGGCGGCGTGGTCCGTCATCGGGTGCGGCGGCGGGACTGCCAGACGCCGGCCGCGGCCAGGGCGACCACTGCGGCGATGCCCACGAGCAGGCCCGCAGACGGGCCGCCTTCGCCGGCAGGCGCGGATCCGGCGGGCACGGCCGCCGACGGCGCGGCGGATCCGGCCGGCGCGGCGGGTGCCTCGGCCGAGGTCCCCGCCGAGGTGTCCGCGACCTGGTCTCCGCAGCCCTGCTTCGGGTAGCCGGAGATCGCGCACAGCAGTGCCGCGCTGTTGTAGCGCAGCGGCTTGGCGACCGAGGCCAGGGCCTCGGCCGTCGTGGCCGCCGGGGCGACCTGCGCGCAGGCCGTGCGCGGGGCGGTCCCGGGCGGGGTGTCGCCCGCCGGGGCGTCCGCCGGGACGCCGAAGTCGATGACGAGCGCCACCCGCTTCCTGCCCTGCTGCGGGGCGGTCGACCCGCAGACGGCCTCGAAGTCGGCAGCGGCGCGCGGCTGGGCCGCCTGCGCCGCCGCGTCCTTGCTCACCGCGAAGCGGAAGCCCTGGACGGTGCCGTCCGCCGGGCGGGCCATCGAGGGGCCCTGGGTCGCGTACGACCACTGGCCGCCGGCCGCGCCGTCCCAGAACGACCAGTAGCGGTAGCCGGCCGCCAGCGCCGGAGTGGCGGCCAGCAGGGCCAGGGCGATCCCCAGAGCGAGGGCCACGGCGGGCGGGCGGCGGCGCATCAGGACTCGTTCTTCTTCCGGCGGCCGCTCAGCAGGATGCCGATGCCGATTCCGGCCGCGGCGCACGAACCGACGATCCACCAGACGTTCTGGCCGCCGGACGGCTTCTCCTTCTTGCTGTCCACCTCGGTCGCCGAGGTGTCCGTACCCTGCGGGGCCGGGCCGGTCGCGTTCAGTGCGGCGACGAGGTCGGTGCCGCCGAAGGACTTCGGGTCGGTGCCGGTCGCGTGCGCGGCGAGCACCAGCGTGCCCAGGGCGGCCGGGCTGCCCTGGGCCCACGCGGCGGAGTTGGCCTTGAGCCACTCCAGGGCGCCCGCGGCCGACTCCTTGTGTCCGGCCGCGGCCAGGGCGATCACCGCGTCGGCGGTGTTGCCGGTGTCGGGCACGGGCTGGTCCGAGCCCGGGGTGACGGCCATGAGGTGGCCGTCCTTCTTGAGGGCCTCGGCCAGGTGTCCGGCCGCACCCTGGGCGGCGGTCACCGGGTCGCCGGCGTTCGTCGCCGGGCAGGTCAGCGGGGCCGCGGGGGTGTTCTCGGAGGACGGGACGACGGCCGCGCCCTTGCCGAGGCCGGCCAGGGCGGCGGCGGCCGTGGCGTCGGCGTTGGCGAGGAGCTTGCCGTCGGCCGGCTGGTACGCGAAGGCGCCCCGGTCGGTGGCCGGCTCGGCGGTGCAGCCCAGCTGGAAGGCGAGCAGGCCCTCGTGGGCCGACTTGCCCGCCTTCGACTTGATCTCGGCGGGCTTCTCGCCCGCCACGGACAGGGCGCTGATGACCACGGCGGTGGAGTTGGCATCGCTGGGGGAGCCGGGGACGTAGCTCCAGCCGCCGTCCTCGTTCTGGACGGACTTCAGCCAGTCGACGCTCTTCCTGACGGCCGCGTCCTGGCCGCCGAGTGCCTGCAGCGCCTGCACGGCGGCCGCGGTGGCGTTCGTGTCGAGCATCGTGTTCGCGTCGCACGCCACGGCGGCGTTCGGGCGGAAGGAGGAGAAGCCGCCGTTGTCGCACTGCTGGCCGACCAGCCAGACCATGGCCTTGACGGAGGGCTTGACGCCCACCGTGTGCTGGGCGAGCAGTGCGAAGGACTGCCGCCACACGCCGTCGTAGGTGGGGTCGTTCTTGCCGTAGAGACCGGAGGGGACGACCGGGGGCGCGGAGGGAGAGGCGGGCGGCGCGGTGTCGGCGAGGGCTGCGGGGGCGGCGCCCACGCAGAGCACGGCGGAGGCGGCGAGCGCGGCTGCGCTGCGACGGACGTTCATGGGGGGCGGGTGCCTCTCGTACGGGGGAACCGGCAGCAGGCACGCACAGGCACCGGGCTCCGGCTCCGTTTGCCTCGACGGTGCCGGCCGCCGGGGACTCCGGCGGCGCGAGCCGCGCACCTGCGGTACGGGGCATTCCGGCTCCCCGCCCGGGCGGTGCCGGGTGTGGGTCACGGTTGCGGGTCAGCGCCGGAATCGCACCGGCTTCCCCCCGTACACAGGTGTGGACGACAGGTTCACTCTACCGGCCCGTAACCGGCGGCTCCGGGGCGCCGTTCAGGGGCGCCCGTCACACGGCCCGGTACGTCACCGGGTCCGTGCCCGGCACCGCCTCCGCGCGGCCCTGCTTCACCAGCCGCCGCAGATGGGCCTCCGCTTCCGAGACGGCGATGTTGCGGGAGCCGTACGGGATCTGGTCCCAGGGCCGATTCCATTCCATCCGCTCGGCCAGGCCCCACGGGGTCAGCGGTTCGGCCAGCAGCGCCCGAAGGCCGCGGAGCCGTTCCTCGTGGTGGTCGAGGAGTTCCCGTACGCGGGCGGGTGCGTCGGTGAAGGCGTGCTGGTGGGCCGGGAGCACCTCGGCGGGTCCGAGGCGGCCGATGCGTTCGAGGGAGTCGAGGTAGTCGCCGAGGGGGTCGGTGACGCGGGTGTCCTCCGGGGCCTCGTACAGGCCGATGTGCGGGGAGATCCCGGGCAGCAGGTGGTCGCCGGAGAAGAGGCGGCCGTTGCCGGGGAGGTTCGCCGGGTGCGTTTCCTCCAGGTGCAGGCAGACGTGGCCGGGGGTGTGGCCGGGGGTCCAGATCGCGCGCAGCCGGCGTCCGGCGAGGGGGAGCAGCTCGGCGGGGACGATCTCCCGGTCGGGGACGGCGGCGCGCAGGCCGGGCAGGGTGCGCATGCGGCCGCTCGCGCGGGCGGCGCGCAGCGGGGCGATGTGTTCCTCGGGGGCTCCGGCGGCGGCGAGTTTGGTGCTCATGTAGTCGAACCAGACGCCGGGCTCGGAGGCTCGGGTCCGTACGACGATCTCGGTGTCGGCGGCGTGCATGGCGATCCATGCGCCGGATGCCTCGCGGACCTGGCCGGAGAGGCCGTGGTGGTCGGGGTGGTGGTGGGTGATGACCACGCCGTGGACGTCGGCGACGGCGATGCCGAGTGCGGCGAGGCCGGCGACGAGGGTGTCCCAGGATTCGGGGTCGTCCCAGCCGGTGTCGACGAGGACCGGGCCGCGGTCGGTGTCGAGGACGTGGACGAGGGTGTGTCCGAGGGGGTTGTCGGGGATGGGGACCTTGATCCCCCACACGCCTCCGCCGTGGTCGATGACGTGGGGGGAGGTCCGGTCGGTCGTCGCCCGGCCGTCCGTCCGATCGGTGCCGTGACCGGTGCCGTGGCCGGTGGCCGGTGACGTGTCCTCCGTCATGCGCCCTCCCCTGTTGCCGTCCTCGGACGAGAACGTGTTCCAGTAGTAGCCCAAGTCGACCACTTTCCCGGCTTTCTGACTAGTCGTTCGATCTTCTCCGTCGTTCCGTCCTGGCCGTGGACTCCTCCAACTAGAACTGGTATCAGTTCTGGAACGCCCAAGCCGCAGGAGGCAGCAGCCATGACCGAGCTCGTGGAACACGGAAAACTGTTCATCGGCGGGGAGTGGACGGATCCGCTGGGCACCGACACGATCCGGATCGTCTCCCCGCACACCGAGCAGGTCATCGGATCCGTCCCGCACGCCTCGAAGGCGGACGTCGACCGCGCCGTCGCCGTCGCGCGCAAGGCGTTCGACGAGGGCCCCTGGCCGCGGATGACCCTGGACGAGCGGATCGCCGTCGTCTCCCGGATCAAGGACGCCATCGCCGTCCGGCACGAGGAGATAGCCCGCTCCATCAGCTCCCAGAACGGCTCCCCGTACTCCTGGAGCGTCCTCGCCCAGGCACTCGGCCCGATGATGGTCTACGACGCCGCGATCACGGTCGCCCGCGCCTACCCGTACGAGGAGTACCGCCAGGGCGTGCTCGGCCCGATCCTGGTGCGCCGGGAGCCGGTGGGCGTGGTCGCCGCCGTCATCCCGTGGAACGTCCCGCAGTTCGTGGCGGCGGCCAAACTCGCCCCGGCGCTCCTGACCGGCTCGACGGTGATCCTCAAGCCGTCGCCGGAGGCGCCGCTGGACTCCTACATCCTCGCCGACATCGCGCGGGAGGCCGGACTCCCCGAGGGCGTCCTGTCGATCCTGCCCGCGGACCGCGAGGTCAGCGAGTACCTGGTCGGCCACCCCGGCATCGACAAGGTCGCCTTCACCGGCTCCGTCGCGGCCGGCAAGCGCGTGATGGAGGTCGCCGCGCGCAACCTCACCCGGGTCACCCTCGAACTCGGCGGCAAGTCGGCGGCCGTGGTCCTGCCGGACGCCGACATCGAGGCCGCGGTCGCCGGGATCGTGCCCGCGGCCTGGATGAACAACGGCCAGGCGTGCGTGGCCCAGACCCGCATCCTCGCCCCCCGCAGCCGGTACGAGGAAGTGGCCGAGGCCCTGGCCGCGGCGGCGGGCGCGCTGGTCGTCGGCGACCCGCTCGACCCGGCGACGCAGCTCGGCCCGCTCGTGGCCCGGCGGCAGCAGCAGCGCTCGCTGGACTACATCCGGATCGGTCAGGAGGAGGGCGCGAAGGTCCTGGCGGGTGGCGGCCGCCCGGCCGGCCTGGAGCAGGGCTGGTACGTGGAGCCCACCCTCTTCGGGGACGTCGACAACTCCATGCGGATCGCGCGCGAGGAGATCTTCGGCCCGGTCGTCTGCCTGATCCCGTACGGGGACGAGGCCGAGGCCGTACGGATCGCCAACGACTCGGACTTCGGCCTCAGCGGCAGCGTCTGGACCGCGGACGTCGAGCACGGCATCGGCTTCGCCCGGCAGATCCGCACCGGCACCTTCAACGTGAACACCTTCAGCCTGGACATGCTGGGGCCGTTCGGCGGCTACAAGAACAGTGGCGTCGGGCGGGAGTTCGGTCCGGAGGGCCTGAGCGAGTACCTGGAGCACAAGATGATCCACCTGCCGGCGGGCCATGAGGCGGGTGCCTGATGGGTGACCGCTGGCAGGTCGAGGTGGACCGGGGGGTCTGCATCGGCTCGGGCATGTGCGTGAACCACGCCCCGGACGGCTTCGTCCTGGACTCGGCGCGCCAGTCCCACCCGCGGGCCGCGCAGGCGGACGCGAGCGAGCCGGTCCTCACGGCGGCGGAGGGCTGCCCGGTCGAGGCCATCCTGATCACCCTGGCCGCGACGGGCGAGCCGGTCTTCCCGCCGGAGGAGTAGCCGCGCGCACGGGCGGCCGGGCCCCGGATGCGGGGCCCCGACCGCTGCCGCGGCCCTTGCGCCGGCCCGCGCCCGGGCCGCGGTCGGCGCAAAGCGGGGTGGGGCGGTCCGGGTCCGGCCGGCCGGACGGGGCCGGGCCGGACCCCGGGCGTCCGTCAGGCGGCCCTCACCAGTCCGCGGGCGGGCCGTCGCGCGGTGATCGCGTTGTGGCTGCGGCCCTCGCCGAGGTCGTCGAGGACCGGCCGCAGGTCGGCGAGCGCGAAGGAGCGGCGCAGCCAGCGGTCCGCGCCGTCGTAGCGCGGGGTGAATCCCGTCCGCCCGTGCACCGTGCGACGGTTGTCGAGGATGATCAGCTCACCGGGTTCCAGCACGATGCCGCGCAGGGAACCGAGTACGGCGTCCTCCAGCGCGGCGAGCGCCGCCCGCGCCGCCGGGGTGGTGCCGACCGTTCCGTGGAAGTCCACCCGCAGGTCCGGATTGGCCGGCGCGCCGGAGAGCACCGGTACCGGCGGGGTCAGCACCTCTTCGTCGGTGTCGTGCACGAAGGAGGTGCTGAACCTGGTCCTGAACTCGGGCCGGCGCAGCGCGGCGACGGTCTTCTCGTCCAGTTGTGGCAGTACGTCCCCGATTCCGCCGGTCACGGTGGCGGCGAGGCCGTCGCGGTCGCCGCGCAGGCAGATCAGGCTCAGGAAGTGCGGGGCGGCGGGGTGGAAGCCGTCCTCCGTGTGGAGTTCCAGCAGGATGGAGCCGCTGTTCTCCTGGCGGTTCTCCGCGCCGCGCTTGGGGCTGACGTCCTGGACCAGGTTGCCGCTCTTCTCGTCGCTGTAGGAGATCGAGCGGCCCAGGACCGACATCACCATCAGCTGGCTGAGCGTCGCCACGGAGACGTCGGTCCAGGCCGGCTCGTCCTCCACCCGGTCGGGGGTGGCCGGCAGGCTGCCCAGGGGGAGTCCGCGCAGCAGGAGGGTGCCGCTCGCGTTGCTCTCGTCGCGGAAGGAGATGAGCGCGCGCCGGACCTTGCTCGGCAGTGCGGCCGCGGCGAGTTCCACGGCGTGGAGGAGGTCGGTGCTGTGCAGCGAGTACTCCGCGTACTGCGCGGCTATCTTCAGTGCGGCGGCTTCGACGATGTCGGACTCGGTCTCGCTCAGCACGATTCCGGACGTGCGCGCGTCGGCGTACGCAAATTCTTTTCTCATGCAGGGCTTTCCTTTCTGCGGGTCCGCGGCTGGGCGGCCGGTGCGGAACTGCGGCCGAGCCGGTAGACGGCGGCCGGGCTGAATCCGCGCCAGGCCTGCTCGCGCGGCAGGTGGTTCAGGAAGCGGGCCTTCTCCCAGTGCCGGGAGACGCGGTCCACGACCCGGCGGCCGGGTGTCAGGGCGATGTGGTGGACGTCGACGGCGACCGTGCGGGGCACGTCCTCGCCCGCCACCAGCTGGTTGACCATGTGGACGGCCAGCGAGCCGAACTGGGTGGCCGCCTCGGTGAGCTGCGGCACGCTGTAGTCGGGGCGGGCGAGGCCCCGGCGGAGCTCGCGGTACATCTCGCCCGGGATGTGCGACCTGGGGGCGATGCGGAAGATCACTTCCCAGGTGCTCAGTACGTCGGCGTCCTCGGCCAGCAGCTGGCCGTCGAAGATCCGCCGGACCAGCCGGTAGTCGAAGCACTGGGCCGCCAGCATGCCGGCCATGTCCCAGCCGGTGACCAGCGGTTTGCGCTGGCGGCACGCCTCCTGGTGCAGGGCGATCTTCGCGCGCAGCCCGGACGGGGTGGTCACGTCGACCCCGTCCACGATGACCTCGGCCCGCCGGACCAGTTCCCGGACGTTGTCCCGGGTGATGCCCTCGGGCACCACCTCGGCCAGGACGTGCGGGTTGATGGCGCGCAGGGCGTCGGCGCCCACCTCGGCCTTGTTGCGGCCCAGGTCGTCGACGGTGGCGTTCTGGCGGTTGAGGTTGTTCAGCTCGTAGGTACCGACGTCCGCGAGGACGAAGTCCCGGTACCCCATGCGGCCCAGGGGCTGCACGGTGGCTCCGCCGATGGAGCCGCAGCCCGCGATGAGCAGGGGGGTGTGCCGGATCTGCTCCTGGAGCGCGGCGGGGATCAGACCGCGGTTGCGCTGGGTGAGCGAGGCGTAGTAGAGCTCCTCGTCCAGCTCGCGGGCTTCGGCGGGGGTGCCCACGTCGGGCGGGCCGCTCGGGTCCGTGTGCAGGCTCATGTCCTGGCCTCCTGGAAGGCGGTCAGCCGGGCCGCGACCGACCCGGTCTCCCCGGACGCGAGGATCGCGTCGAGGTGGGTCAGGGTGGGGCGCAGCGTGTCCGCGCGGGTGAGGACGAAGGGGTACGAACGCTGTTCCTGGTCCCACATGGGTGCGAACAGGTCGCCCGGGTCCGCGGGGTGGGCGGGCACGTCGAGGGTCCGGGTCCGGAAGCCGAGCAGCGCCAGCTGGAGGATGGCTCCGTTCGGCTTGCCGTCGCCCACGATCGCCGCCCCGTCCTCGGACAGGGCCCGCAGGCATCCTTCGGCCCAGCCCCGGTAGACCCACCAGGGGACGGACACGGCGGCCTGCGACCGGTCCATGGCGTAGTCGCGCATGAGCCGCTTGCCCTCCCACACCCGCTTCGCCGGGGTGGCCGCGCCGAGTTCGTCGGCGAGCCGCAGGCCGTAGTCGCGTTCGACGACGAAGGGCAGGTGGGCGTCGTCGCCGAGCAGGGTGTGTTCGGGGCTGCGGGTGTGGGCCAGCGTGCCGTAGCCGCGCAGCCGCCCGGTCTCCTCCTCCACGACCAGGGTGTGCTGGTCCTGGAGGGCGTGGGCGTCGTACGGCTCGGCGGTGAGGTCCGCCGCTGCGGCGAGCTCTTCGTTGAGCCAGCCGCGCTTGAGGTACTGGGCCAGCCGGAACCGGTAGATGTCGTCGAGGTGGGCGGTGGGCAGCTGCGCCCCGCGCACGGTGAGGGTCAGCAGGCCCTCGGGGCTGGCGGAGCGGAACAGCGGTTCGCCGTCCACGTGGCTGTCCAGGTCGGGCAGCCGGATCGCGGCGGTGTCCTGCAGCACCCGCTCCCGGTAGGAGGCGGTGGCGGGGTTCGTGGGGGCTGCGGTGGTCACCGGACCTCCGGGACGCCGAACAGCTCGCCGGTGATGACCAGTGCGAGTGCCTCGGGGCTGCCTTCGTAGATGCGGGGGCCGTAGGCGTCGCGCAGAACCCGGTCCATGCCGTCCTCGCGCTGGAAGGCGGCGGCGCCGATGAGGCTCATGGCGGCGTCGGCGTTGTCGATGGCGGCGCGGTCGGCCACCAGCTTGGCGACGGCGGGCTCGTAGGCCGGGGTGGGGATGACGGTGTCGGCCTTCAGCACCGCGTCCAGGTACAGGGCGCGGGCGGCGGACACGCGGGCGGACATGTCGGCGAGCTTGCGGGCGGACATCTGGTGCTCGAAGAGCAGCCGGCCGCCCTGGCGGCGGGTGCCGGCCCAGGCGACCGCACGGTCCAGGGCGTGCCGTGCGATGCCGGTGGCGACGGCCGCGCAGGTGACGCGGGTGAGGTTGCCGATGGCGACGTTGAGGTCCCAGCCGCCGTGCTCGTCACCGATGACGTTCTCCTCGGGCACCCGGGCGTTGTCGAGGATCAGCTCGCCGGCGGGGGCGGTGCGGTAGCCCACCTTGTCGTGGATCTCGCCGCGGGTGACGCCGTCCTGCTCCAGCTCGGTGACGAAGCAGGTCAGGCCGGTCGAGCCGGGGGCGCCGTCGAGGTTGGCCATGATCGTGGCGTAGGTGGCGACCGGGGCGTTGGTGATGTAGCGCTTGGTGCCGGTGAGCAGGTACTCGCTGCCGGAGCGGCGGGCGACCGTCATGTCCTGTGCGTAGGGCGCCTGCTGAGGCAGCACCAGGTCGGTTCCGTTGCGCTCCTCGGCGACCGCGTTGCAGGCGAGGACCGGCTCCGGGCCGAGGAAGGCGGGCAGGTACTTCTCCTGGAGCCGCGGGTTCTCGCAGATCAGCAGCGGGGTCTGGAACAGGCCGGTGGCGCCGAAGACCAGCGCCATGCCCGGGTCGGCGGAGGCCAGCTCCTCCAGGGTGAGCGCGAGGGCGAGCTGGCTCAGGCCGAGGCCGCCGAAGTCGCGCGGGATGGCCATCCGCAGCAGGCCCAGCGCGTGGCCCTTGCGGACGGTGTCCCAGTCGAGCTCGCCCTTCTCGATCCGGTCGCGCTCGGCGGCGCCGGGTGCGACCTCCTCGCGGGCGAAGGCGACGACCTGGCTCAGGAAGTCGGCCTCGAAGGCGTCGAGCAGCGGGTGGGCGGCCGGGTTGTGTGCGTGAGTCATGGTGGTTCCTTGTCTGGTGCGGTCAGCGCTGGAGGGCGAAGGTGGTCAGGGCCTGCCCGATGGCGAACGTCTGCATGACCGGGCCGTGGGAGGAGACGCGGCGGCTGGTGACGGTCCGCAGGAAGGTGCGGCGGCCCGAGGTGAGGTCGTCGAGGTCCGCGTGGCTGATGCGGAGCACGTGGGTGGGCTCGGCGTCGGTCAGGGCGCCCTGGGGGTCCAGCGTGAGCTCGACCCGGGGCTCGGAGATCACGAAGCGGACGGTGGCGCCTGCGGCCTGCCAGGCCGGGGCGGCCTGCGCGGCCGCGGACAGTGCGTTCGGGATTTGCTCGGGCGAGATGGCCATGCGAAATTCCTTCGCGTTCGAGGTGGGAATCACGGATGAGTACCGGCTGCCGTGCCGGCGAGGAAATGCACTGCGGGCCCATCGCGTTACCGCAGGAAACATGGTCCATGCGGAATGCGGGCCGACCCGGAGAGGGGCCGGACGAATTCACCCCGGGCTTCTTCACTCGCGGCACCGGCCGAGCGGTGATCATCAAGCTACAGATATTCCGGAGGCCCTGTCCAAGAATTCAATTGCCCCTCCACGCGAATGGAACGAGTCATCCAGCGGGTGGTAATCGACCGTCCATCGGGGGGCGGAAACCGCCGGTGGGACGGGGTGGGACGGGGCGGGCCGGGCGCGTCGCGGGGCGATGTGCGCAGGGCGCCGGGCGATGTGCGCCCGGCGCCGGAAAACGCGAAGTGGGCTTGCAGTCGGGGGGGTCTGCAAGCCCACGTTCAGGGTGGAGATGTGCGGTTTCGCGGGGCGGAAGGCGCGGCGTGCGGCCGCAGTGGATGCGGCGCGCACGTCCTGGCCCTCGGCCGGCCGGCAGGGGCACGGTCCGGGGCCGGAGCCCGGGGCTCCGGCGCCGCGACGTGCTCACCCGCCGGTGGCCGCGGAACCGGGCACGCCCGGTTCCGCGGCTTCGTCAGGCGTCGGCGCCCTCGGGAGCGCGGGTCAGCGACCGCAGTACGAGAGCGATCACGATGGCGACGGCGGAGCACACGGACAGCGCCAGGAAGCCGTTGCCGACGCCTGCGGTGGTCGCGTCCGCGATCGAACCGCCCTCGTCGATACGGGTGTCGACCGAGGTCGCGAGGATGGTGCCGATGACGGCGATGCCGAGGGCGGCGCCGGTCTCGTTGAAGGTGTTCAGCAGACCCGAGCCGACGCCGGACTCCTCCAGCTTGACGTGCGAGGTGCCGATGCCGAACAGCGGGACGAAGCAGGCGGGCAGCCCCGCGCCGATGACGGCCAGCGCGACGATGGTCAGCGCAACGCTGTCGGTACCGGTCGCCAGGATGCCCGTACCGACCAGCTGCAGTGCGGCTCCGGCCGCGTACATGCCGCCGAGGCCCAGGGCATTGGCCAGGGACGGCGCGACCAGCGCGACGACGAGGGCGGCCAGGCCCATGGGGAGGAGGGAGAGTCCGGTGATGAAGGCGCTCATCTCGTGGACCCGCTGGAAGTACATGCTGGCCAGGAAGGAGCTGCTGATCATCACGCTGGCCACCAGGAGCAGGCCGACGCTGGACAGCCAGTAGGTGGGCTTGCGCAGCAGGTGCAGCGGCAGCAGCGGGTCGGCCTGGCCGATCTCCATGAAGGTGACCGTGGTGAGCAGGACCACGGCGGCGCCGATGCTGATCCACGCGTTCCGGTCGCCGAATCCCTCGTGCAGCCGGATGAGGCCGAAGGACAGGGCGGCGAGTCCGGCGGTGGACACGATCGCCGACGGCAGCCGCAGCTTGCGGCCGCTGCTCGTGTTGAGGGCGGGCATGCTGCGCACGGCGCCGAAGAAGGCGGCGATGCTGACCGGGATGTTGATCAGGAAGGCCCAGCGCCAGCTGATCGCGGTGACGATCAGACCGCCGAGCACGACGCCGATGGTCGCGCCGATCACGCCGAGGCCGCTCCACGCGGTCAGGGCGATCTTGCGCTGCTCCTCGTCCTGGTAGACGGCCAGGATGATGGACAGGGCCGCGGCGGAGAGCAGTGCGGCTCCTGCGCCCTGGATCGCGCGGCCCGCGACGAGCAGTTCCTGGTTGCCGGCGATGCCGCAGAGCACGGAGGCGACGGCGAAGACGGTGAGGCCGGCGAGGAAGGTGCGGCGGCGGCCGAAGACGTCGGAGACGCGGCCGCCGAAGAGCAGCAGGCTGCCGAGCATCAGCACGTAACCGCTGATGGTCCACTGCAGGGCCGTCTGATCCGCGGGCAGCTGGGCCCCGATCGAGGGAAGGGCCACGTTCACGACCGTCGAGTCCAGCATGACCATCAGCTGGGCGACGCCGACCACCACCAGGGTGGTCCAGGGGGCCTTGCCGGGGGCCTCTGCGGGCGTTCCTGCCGCGTCCTGCTCGGCTGTCGGGGGTGCCAGCGTCTGCTCGGTCACCACGTCTCCTTCGTCTGTGCTAACGATTTATGCGAATGCATCGATTGATGCCGCACAGTACATGCATGCGTATGCATCGACAAGAGGAGGCAGTGAACCTACGATGAGGAACGTGACAGAAACAGCTCTCACCGATCGCTGGGTGGCCGTGACCCGCGCCTGCGCGCAGATCAACCAGGCCGCCGAGCGTGTGCTGGCCGAGCGCCACGGCCTGTGTGCCAGCGCCTTCGAGATCATGGACGTGATGGCGCGCGCGGATGGCTGGATCCGGGCGGGGGAGCTCAGCTCCCGTGCGTCCCGCAGCCAGCCGCAGGTCTCGCGTCTGGTGGCCCAGATGGTCGGCGCGGGTTATGCCGAGCGAAAGCCGTGTTCCAGTGATCGGAGGGGCTTCGACGTCCGGCTCACGCCGTCCGGTGAGGAGCTCTTCTCCCAGTCCGTCGTCACCATGGAGACGGTGTTGCGGGAAGTGGCCGAAAACAGCGCAGAGGTGAGGGACGTTATGGGGCTAACCGCTACTGGTGAGTAGGTTATTTGCTGTCGCCCATTGGCCTGTCTGCTAGCGTCCCAGGTCAATCGCAGTTCTTGAGTCGCCCTTCACATTGGTTTACGGGTGGCAAAGATGGCTTACCGGGGGGAAGCCGCGCGATCGCGACAGACGGACGGGCCCTGCGTACTTGTTATGCCGGGCCCGTTCCGGACGCCCCCCTCAGGAAGCGGAGGCAATCGGCCGCACATGGCCGACGGTGCCTGCGTTGACGGCAGTTGAATTCGGGGGAGACATGCTCAACCAGACGATGTCGCGAACAATCGGCCGGGTCCCGGCGGCCCGTCGACCGGTGGCGCCGCAGACCGGCTCGCGGGGCGTAGAGGTGACACGTGTCACAGCGAAACCGCTCAATGAGGCCCGGCCCGCGGCTGCCGTGCACTGCGGAGTGTCCTTCCGGCTCCTCGGCCCACTGGAGATCGCCACCGCCACCGGTCCGCTCCCGCTGCGGGGGATGAACCAGCGCGCGATTCTCGCGTTCCTCCTGCTCCACGCCAACCAGGTGGTCGCCACCGGCGACCTCATGCAGGTCCTCTGGCCGAACGGGGACGCTCCGGCGACGGCCCGCAAGGTGCTCCAGAACACCATCTCTGCGCTGCGCGGCGTCCTCGCCCGCGGAGCCGTACCCGCCCATGTCGCCTCCCTGGTCAGCCAGGCTCCCGGCTACATGCTGCGGATGGCCCCGGGCATCCTCGATCTGGACCGGTTCCGGGTCCTCGCCGACCAGGGCCGTGACGCGCTGGCCGCCGGACAGCCCGAGAGCGCCGCCCGCCTCCTGCGCGCCGCGCTGGGGCTGTGGCGGGGCCGCGCCGCCCAGGAACTCGTCGAATCCGGCGTCGAATGGCCCCAGTTGGCCATGGTGGACAGCGCCCGCACCGCGGCCCTCGAGGACTACTGCGACGCCGAACTCCGCAACGGACGCCACCACGAGGTGATCGGCGGCCTGGAGGCGGGGGCGGCTGCCGAACCCTCCCGGGAACGCTCCTGCCACCTCCTCATGCTCGCCCTCTACCGGGCCGGCCACCAGGCCGAGGCCCTGCGGGCGTACGAGCGGCTCCACCAGCAGCTCAGCAGGGACTTCGGCGTCCAGCCCGGCCGCGAGGTGCGGGACCTGCACCAGGCGATCATCAACCAGGACCCCGCCCTGCTCCCGTCCGAGGGTCCCGACATCGACTTCAGCTCCCAGTCCGACCCCGAACTGGACCTGCTGTTCGCCCTGCTGGCCCTCGTGCAGCGCCAGCGGCGCCCGCACGTCGTGACGCTCGCCGGCGGTCCGGGCGGAGGCCAGGGCTGGCTCCTGTCCGAACTGGCCGGCACGCTCCGCCAGGACGGTCAGGTCACCGTCTGGCACGTCCGCACCGGACCGGACGGCGCCGCGCTCGGCGACGACCTGCGCGCCGCCCTGCGCCGAGCCACCCCGTACCGCCCGCTGGTGGTGGTCGCGGAGAACCTGCACGACGTGGGCGGCGGGGTACCGGAGTGCGTCGGCGAGGTGATCCGCACGGCCGGCCGCACCCCGCTCCTCGTGGTGCTCACGGCCCGGGCCGAGCCCGAGAGCCTGTGGCCCGGATGGAACGCCGCGGTGCCCTGGTCGACCACCATCATGGTCTGACGCCCGGCCCGCCAGACCCGCCAGGCCCGCCCCCCCGAGACCAGCCCGACGCGCCCGCGGAGCGGCTGCTTCAGGCCTTTTCCGGGGACGTCAGGTCGATCAGGCGGCAGACCGTTTCGATGTCGATCTTGACCTGGGCGATCGAGGCGCGGCCGGAGAGCCACGTGATCAGCGCCGAGTGCCAGGTGTGCTCGATGACCCGGACGGCCGAGAGCTGCTCCGCCGTCGGCGGCTGCTCCAGGCCCATCGCGTCCAGGATGATCGCCGTGGTCAGGCGGGACACCGTGTCCACCTCGGGGCTCACGCTCCGGTCCGCGAACGTCAGTGCCCGCACCATCGCGTCGGCCAGCTGCGGCTCCCGCTGAAGGGCGCGGAAGGCCCGCATCAGGGTCTCCGCGACCCGGGCCGCCGGATCGTCCCCGGCCGGCGGCCGTTTGCGCAGCGTGGTGTGCATGTGCTGGAGCTGGTCCTGCATGGTGGCGACCAGCAGGTGCACCTTGGACGGGAAGTAGCGGTAGAGCGTGCCCAGCGCCACGCCCGCCGCCTCCGCGACCTCGCGCATCTGGACGGCGTCGAATCCGCCCCGGCTGGCCAACTGGGCGCTGGCGTGCAGGATCCGCCGGCGGCGTGCCTCCTGGCGCTCCGTCAGGGGAGGCGACGCCGGTGTGGTGACGGCCTTCACTTCCGCTGTCATGTGTCCCGTTCCGTGTCGTTGCGCGGGCTGAATCCGGGCTGGTCGGCAGCCAGCATCGTAGGCGCCGGAGCCGTGGCGCGAATCACCTGCTCCGCCTCTTACGGTGTGGTTTCCGGCCGGTAGATTCAATGGTCTTCAACGGATCAAGTCTGAAACTTGTTCTACATTATCCGAGCGGTTACGCTCCGGCGAAAGTTGCAGCAAGAAGGGGGCCGAGAGTGACCGCTGAGGCCATGGTGACGAGCCCTTTCGCGGGTTCCGCCGCCGACGGCGACCGCCCGCTGCGCATCGCACTCCTCACCTATAAGGGGAACCCGTTCTGCGGGGGCCAGGGCGTCTACGTCCGCCACCTCGCGCGGGAGCTCGTCCAGCTGGGGCACTCCGTCGAGGTCATCGGCGCGCAGCCGTACCCGGTGCTCGACACGGGCGCCTCGCTCACCGAGCTCCCGAGCCTGGACCTGTACCGCAGCCCGGACCCCTTCCGCACGCCGAAGCGCGACGAGTACCGGGACTGGATCGACGCCGTCGAGGTGGCCACCATGTGGACCGGCGGCTTCCCCGAGCCGTTGACGTTCTCGCTGCGCGCCCGCCGCCATCTGGCCGCGCGCGCCGGTGACTTCGACGTCATCCACGACAATCAGACGCTCGGGTACGGCCTGCTCGCCGACCTCGGCGCCCCGCTGGTCACGACGATCCACCACCCGATCACCGTCGACCGCAAGCTCGACCTGGACGCCGCGCAGGGCCGCATGAAGCGCGCCTCCGTGCGCCGTTGGTACGCCTTCACCCGCATGCAGGGCCGCGTGGCGCGCCGGCTGCCGTCCGTGCTCACCGTCTCCGGATCCTCCAAGCAGGAGATCGCCCAGCACCTGGGCGTGCGGGACGAGCGCATCCACGTCGTGCACATCGGCGCCGACACCGACCTGTGGTCGCCGGACCCGTCCGTGGCCGAGGTGCCGGGCCGCATCGTCACCACCTCCAGCGCCGACGTGCCGCTGAAGGGCCTCGTCTACCTCGTCGAGGCGCTCGCGAAGCTGCGTACCGAGCAGCCCGACGCCCACCTCGTCGTGGTCGGCAAGCGCGCCGAGGAGGGGCCGGTCGCCCGCGCCATCGCGACGTACGGCCTCCAGGACGCGGTCCGCTTCGTCAAGGGCATCACCGACGCCGAGCTCGTCGACCTGGTGCGCAGCGCCCAGGTGGCGTGCGTGCCGTCGCTCTACGAGGGCTTCTCGCTCCCGGCGGCCGAGGCCATGGCCACCGGCACCCCGCTCGTCGCCACCACCGGCGGCGCCATCCCCGAGGTGTCCGGCCCCGACGGCGAGAGCTGCCTCGCGGTGCCCCCGGGCGACGCGGGCGCGCTGGCCGCGGCCCTGGGCCGGATGCTGGGCGATCCGGAGCTGCGGGACCGCCTCGGCGCGGCCGGGCGCGAGCGGGTCCTGACCCGCTTCACCTGGGCCAGAGCGGCCGAGGGCACCGCCGCGCACTACCGCGCCGCCATCGAGCAGGCCGCCCGCACCCGCCGCGCGCGGTGACCTGCCGTCCCGTCCACACCGCCGTTCTTCCCACCACCCCCGAACACCCCCGCGACCGCGAAGGCAGGACCCCGTGCTGACCGTCGATTTCTCCCGGTTCCCGCTCGCCGCAGGCGACCGTGTACTCGACCTGGGCTGCGGCGCAGGCCGGCACGCCTTCGAGTGCTACCGGAGAGGCGCCCAGGTGGTCGCCGTCGACCGCAACGGCGAGGAGATCCGCGAGGTCGCCAAGTGGTTCGCCGCCATGAAGGAGGCCGGTGAGGCCCCGGTCGGGGCCACCGCCACCGCCATGGAGGGCGACGCGCTCGCCCTGCCCTTCCCCGACGACTCCTTCGACGTCGTCATCATCTCCGAGGTGATGGAGCACATCCCCGACGACAAGGGCGTGCTCGCCGAGATGGTCCGCGTGCTCAAGCCCGGCGGGCGCATCGCCATCACCGTGCCGCGCTACGGCCCCGAGAAGATCTGCTGGGCGCTCTCCGACGCCTACCACGAGGTCGAGGGCGGCCACATCCGCATCTACAAGGCGGACGAGCTGCTCGGCAAGATGAGGGCCGCGGGCCTCAAGCCGTACGGCACGCACCACGCGCACGGGCTGCACTCCCCGTACTGGTGGCTCAAGTGCGCCTTCGGCGTCGACAACGACAAGGCGCTGCCCGTCAAGGCGTACCACAAGCTCCTGGTCTGGGACATCATGAAGAAGCCGATGGCCACGCGGCTCGCGGAGCAGGCCCTGAACCCGCTCATCGGCAAGAGCTTCGTGGCCTACGCCACCAAGCCCCACCTCCCCGTCGGCGCGACCCAGTGAGCTCGCCCGGGCGCACCGAACACCTGGTCCTGGACGGCGTACTGACGGCCGAGCAGGCTGCCCGGACGGTGGAGGGCATCCTCGCCGCGCAGCGCGCCGACGGCGCCATACCGTGGTTCCGCGGGCACCACCTGGACCCGTGGGACCACACCGAGGCAGCGATGGCGCTGGACGCGGCCGGGGAGCACGAGGCGGCCGAGCGGGCGTACGCGTGGCTGGCCCGGCACCAGAACCAGGACGGTTCCTGGTACGCGGCCTACGCCGACCGGCCGGACGGGGTGGACACCGCGGAGCCGCAGGACGCGAGCCGCGAGAGCAACTTCACCGCCTACATAGCCGTCGGCGTGTGGCACCACTACCTGTCCACCGGCGACGACACCTTCCTCGACCGGATGTGGCCGGCCGTCTACGCGGCCGTGGAGTGCGTCCTGACGCTCCAGCAGCCGGGCGGCGAGATCGGCTGGAAGAGGGAGGCGGACGGCACGGCCGTCACCGACGCCCTGCTCACCGGTTCCTCCTCCATCCACCAGGCGCTGCGCTGCGCGCTGGCCATCGCCGAGCACCGCGAGGAGCCGCAGCCCGACTGGGAGCTCGCGGCGGGCGCGCTGCGGCACGCCATCCGGCGCCACCCGGAGCGCTTCCTCGACAAGAACCACTACTCGATGGACTGGTACTACCCGGTCCTCGGCGGGGCCCTGACCGGCGCCGAGGCCGTGGCGCGCCTGGAGGCGCGCTGGGACGAGTTCGTGGTCCCGGACCTGGGCGTGCGCTGTGTCCTGCCCAATCCCTGGGTGACGGGCGGGGAGTCCTGCGAGCTGGCGCTCGCGCTGTGGGCGACGGGGGAGTCGGACCGGGCGCTGGAGATCCTGCGGTCGATCACCCACCTGCGTGCGGACAACGGCATGTACTGGACGGGCTACGTCTTCCAGGACGAGGCCGTCTGGCCGGTGGAGCAGACCACCTGGACCGCCGGGTCCCTGCTCCTGGCCGTCGCGGCGCTCGGCGGGGACGAGGCCACCACCGAGGTGTTCGGCGGGACCTCGCTCCCGGCCGGGCTGGAGCCCGACTGCTGCGGGTGAGCGGGCGCCCGGGCCGGCGGTGGCCGGCCCACGGGCGGTCGGCTCAGCGGCGGTAGAGCCAGCCGGCGACGGCGTGGCCGATGAGCAGGTAGGCCACGGCGGCGATGCCGTAACCGATGACCACCTGGACCCATTCGCGGCCGAAGGTGAACAGGTCGTAGGACCAGGCGGCGAGCCAGGAGGCGACGTCGTGGACGAGGTCGACCAGGGCGTTGCCCTGGTTGGCCTCCAGCAGGTGGAGCAGGATCCAGAGTCCGATCACGAAGGCGAGCACGTCCGCCACCAGTGCGACGGCACGGCCTGCCTGACTGCTTCCTCGGGTGCGTGCTCGAGTGTGAGTGCTCATGCGGCTCGTGTTGCCGCCCTGACGTGTCGTAAACCCGAACGGGTCCCCCGGGGTGGCGGGGCCGGGGGACCGGGGTGAGGCTGCGGAAGACGCCTCAGTCCCCGGAGGAAACCGTGTCCGTACCCACGACCGTCCGATTCCGCCGCGCCGTCACTGCGGTGGTCCTGTCCACCGCGCTGCTGGTCGGCGCCACCGCATGCGGCAGCGGCGGCAGCGGCCCGCGCGAGGAACTCTCCGCCGCGTCGATGGGGGAGCTGGCCGCCCTCGCGGCGGCGGAGCCCGTGGCCGCCGAGGCCGACGAACTGGCCGCCGTGACGCCTTCGCCGAGCACGTCCGCCGAGAAGCAGAAGTTCGCCAAGACGCGCTTCGTCGCCAACGCCGGTCTCGCGGCGGGCGCGACGTACCAGTGGATCATCAAGCCGTACCGCGAGGGCAAGTTCAAGAAGGGTGCGAAGGGCCGCACCTTCGCGCTCATCAAGGCGGGCCTCGCGGGCGCGTTCGCGTACAACCGCCTCAAGGCGGCGGCGGAGAACGCCAAGGGCGACCCGCTGCTGTCGAAGGCCGTGGCCCCGCTCACGGCGGGCATCGAGTCCCTCAAGGGCCTGGGCAGCAAGCTGCGCAAGGGCCAGGCGGGCGACAGCGACATCGATGCCTTCGACAGCGTCATCAACAGCGTGAAGGACGCGGGCAAGAGCGCGGGCGCGGTGGTGACCGACCAGGTGCCGAGCGCTTCCCAGCTGGGCGGCTAGCCAGGCAGGCCCCCTGGGCCCGCCGGTCCGGAGCGGCCGGTTCGGGGCTGGTTGAATGGGCGGATGATCGAGTACGTGGTCCTCGCCGGCGCGGTCGCTGGAGCCGGAGGGCTCCTGCGACGCAAGCACCTCGCGCGGACGGCGACGGCCCCCGTGCCCGGCATCCCCTGCATGGTCCGGATTCCCGCCGGTGAAGGCCGCTGGCGGGCGGGCCGGGTGTACGCCGACGGGGGCGCGGCCCGCTGGGTCCCGCAGCGGGGGGAGCCCGTGGAATTGCCGGGTGCCCGCGCCACCGGGATCCGGGTCCCCTCCGTGAAGGAGGGGATCTCCATCAACCCCGGATCGCGGATCGTCACCTGCGTCCACGAGGGTGGTGGGAGCCTTGAGATCGCTGTGATGCCGTTGGATGTGCGGGAGCTGCTGGAGGCCGTACCGCAGGCCGAACCGCCGGCGTGACCCACTGGGACACCCACTGGGACACCCGCTAGGACCGAGCGGTTCTCCGGCGCTGCCGTTCGGCCACGGTGAGGCACACGAGGCCGAGGGCGGCGACCACCGCCACGATGCGGGTGGCGCTCCAGGTCGTCCCGACGAAGGCGTCCTGCATGGGGGCTTCGTTCTTGATCCGCATGGTCGTCTCGACGGCGGCCACGAACGGGATGACCAGTCGGGCGGGCAGCCGGTAGGGCCCGCTGCGCGCCAGGTTGCCCGCCACGCCCATGAGCGGTCCCAGGAGACAGGCGAAGAACCACCACACGACGACCTTCGTCATGAGCCCGGCCCAGTCGAAGTGGGTCGTCTGCGCGGTCGTGTCGGTCAGGTCCATCGCCACGAAGTCCCCCTGACCTGCCTTCGCCAGGTAGTAGGCGAGGGAGGCGACGACGAGCGACAGGGCACCCATGACCGCAGATTGCCGTTTGGAACTGAAAAGTATGCCCACGCAAAAGGCCAGGGCGGCCCACGTCCATCCAGCACTCAGAACCAGATGTGCCGCATGCCCCACCGCGCTGTCGGCGGAGAGGAGCAAGGGACCGGAAACCCCGAGAATCGCGCCGGCTGCGAGTGAATATATTCCGGCCGCAAAAGAAGAGCGCATAAATCGAAACCTTAAGATATGTGGCCCGATATGAATTGCGCGGAGATTTTACCACCGCCAGTGGGTCGAACTGGCGGTTGGCTTCAACGCACCGGCCCCCTGGCCGGAATCCATTGGTAGGAAAACCGGCCAGGGGGTTCGGGTGGAACCTACTGCGCGCCCTCAGTGGTCGGCTTAGTAGACGCCCCAGTAGGTGTAGCAGGTGTAGGCGGCGCCGGCCGTGATCGAGGCATTGGCCCAGATGTCGGCCTCGCGGATCACCTTGCTGGTGTGACCTGCCTTGATGGCGGTGGCCGAGTGCTTCTTGGTCGGGTGGATGTAGTTGGAGTAGCACGTGGTGCCCAGCGCGGCGGCACGGGTGCCGTAGTTCCACGTACCCCCGCCGACGCTCTTGCTCGCCGTGGGCGCGAACGCGCCACGGGAGGAGCCGACGGGAACCGCGGCGACGCCCCACTGCGTCGGCTTTTCGCCATTCGGGCCGATGAGCTCAGCCGGCGGGGTCGCCGAGCTGGAGGCGGTGTAGACGAGCGGCTGCGGAGCCGCGGCAATCGCGGGCGTCGCGGTGGCGAAAGCTCCGACAGCTGCAACGGAAACGGCGGCAATGGCGAAAGACTTGTTTGAAAGCTTCACGATTCTTGCATTCCCCTTCGGTTTCGCTCGGCAAGATCGGGAACAGTCTGCAATGAGTCGTCGCCGCTGCAAAGGGATTTTAGTAATTCCGCTTGAGGACATCTTTTGGCGATGTGATCAATGGGTGGAACCTTGATCGTTCCCGGCATTTCGGTCACTTCGGGGCGAGATGAGCCTGCAGTGCCGCCGCGATGTGCTCGACCTCCAGGTCCACGACGACCTCATCGCCGTCCCATGTCCCGCGCGAGCTGATCGCCAGGCCGATGAAGGCCAGCTCGGCGGCGTCGGCACGCAGTTCGCACTCTTCGCGGCTCTCCTCGCCGGTCCCGCCCAGCTCTTCTCGGTCCCAGGCGGCGACTGCCGCCTCGGCCAGGGGGCGGGGGAGCCTCACGCTGATCCGGGCGGCCCGGGGGTCGAGATGGGCTCCGATGGCCACGAGGACGGTCCGGTCCTGCCGGTATCTCACATACTGCTCATGATCTTTCACGGGCCGAGGGTACTCAGAGCCGAGCGATGCGAGCCCGGCCTGATCGACAGGACGGGCCCTGGGTTCTGTCCCTTTGGCCAGCGTCAGGTCCGGATGAGGATGCCCGCGAGGTGGAGTGCGCGCCTGGTGGGCGATGGCGATCTGGTCGGACGGCTGCGGAATGACCGCCCGGATGCCCCGGCGCCGGAGCGGTGGCCCGCCTCGGGAGCGTCCGAGGTCATGCCCTGGGTGGGGTTGCCCAGGGTGCGGCCGGTGTGGATGGAGTCGGCGTAGGCAGCGGCCGCGATGCGCCGTTCGGTCAGCCTGAGCGTGAGCCTCACGCGGCTTTCCGCTCCGGAGTCCTAGCGTGGCCCCATGACGAGGAGTCAGGACCTTGCGCAGCGAGCAGCCGTGGTGCTCTGTGTGACGGCGGCGCTGATGGGGCCGGGACACCTGGCCGGCGCATCCGTCGGGACGACGGCAGTCGGGCTGTCCCCACGGCCTGATGCTGTCGTTTACATCGCCAACCTCCACTCCGACACGGTGTCGGTCGTCGACACCGGCACCGGCACGGTCGTGGACAGCGTTCCCGTCGGGGACGGACCGGACAGCGTGGCCGTCAGCCCGGACGGCTCCCGCGTCTATGTCACCAATTCCGCGGCGGACACCGTATCGGTGATCGACGCCCGTACCAGGACGGTCGTCGCCACCGTCGCTGTCGGGGACGAGCCGAGCAGAGTGACAGTCTCTCCCGACAACCTGAACGTCTACGTCGCCAACGTCGGGTCGGACAACGTGTCGGTGATCAGCACCCGCACCCGTGCCGTGACGGACACCATCGCGGTGGGCGATGCCCCGCTGGGCGTGGCGGTGGCACCCGACGGATGCACCCTGTACGTCGCCAACGCCGCGTCCGGCACCGTCTCAGTGGTCCGGACCGCCATCGGAACGGTCACCGGCACCATCCCTGTCGGGAGCGGGCCGACCGCTCTGGTGCTCGCCCCCGACGGCCGGCGCCTGTACGTCTCCAACCTGGCCTCGGACGATGTGTCGGTGGTCGACGTTCACGACGGCGCGGAATCGGACCGTATCCCGGTCGGGGACCAGCCTGCGGGAATCGGGGTGCGACCGGATGGGCGCCAGGTGTACGTCGCCAATATCGGGTCCGACAACGTGTCCGTGATCAGCACCCGCAGCCGTGCCGTCACGGAAACCGTCGCCGTGGGAGACGGCCCCAACGGCCTCGCTGTCGGCCCGGGCGGCTCCCTCGTCTACGTCAGCAACTTCGACTCGGACACGCTGTCGGTCATCGACACCTCGACGGCCCGCGTAACGGACACGGTGACCGTGGGCGACGGGCCGACCGGCGTGGCCGCGGTACAGGGAAAAGCGGGCACGGTCCGAGGTCCGAACACCGCGCCGGTGCAGCTCGCCTGAGCAGGGCGCCGCCAGGTTCGGTCGCGGTCCGGATCGGCCGGTATCAGCGGCTCGATCCGGTCCCACATCGCATCAGTGATCACTGATCGGACGGACACATCCGATCAACTGACCAACCCATCGAAGAGACACGCGCTAGCTGTTGAGCTCCGCCAGGACGCGCAGGGTGTGCGGGTCCGGGGCCGTCAGGAGGAGGTCGGTCACCGGGCCCTTGCGCCAGAGTTCCAGCCGTTCGGCGATCCGCTCCCGGGGGCCGATCAGCGAGATCTCGTCCGCGAACGCGTCCGGCACGGCCAGGACCGCCTCCTCCTTGCGGCCGGCGAGGAACAGCTCCTGAATGCGGCGGGCCTCCTCCTCGTAGCCCATGCGGGCCATCAGGTCGGCGTGGAAGTTGCGGGCCGCGTGGCCCATGCCGCCGATGTAGAAGCCGAGCATCGCCTTGACCGGGAGCAGTCCCTCCGCGACGTCGTCGCAGACCCTGGCGCGGGCCATCGGCGCGATCATGAAGCCCTCGGGCACGTCCGCCAGCGAGGCCCGGTACACGTCGGTGCGGGTCGGCGACCAGTACAGCGGCAGCCAGCCGTCCGCGATCCGGGTCGTCTGGGCGATGTTCTTCGGCCCTTCGGCGCCCAGCAGCACCGGCAGGTCCGCGCGGAGAGGGTGGGTGATGGGCTTCAGCGGTTTGCCGATCCCGGTGCCGTCCGCGCCGCGGTACGGGTGGCTGTGGAAGCGGCCGTCCAGTGCCACCGGCCCCTCGCGGCGCAGCACCTGGCGGATGACGTCCACGTACTCGCGGGTGGCGGTGAGCGGCGACGCGGGGAAGGGGCGCCCGTACCAGCCCTCGACCACCTGCGGGCCGGACAGGCCGAGGCCGAGCATCATCCGGCCGCCGGACAGGTGGTCCAGGGTCAGGGCGTGCATGGCGGTGGCGGTCGGCGTGCGGGCGGCCATCTGGGCGATGGCCGTGCCGAGGCGGATCCGTGAGGTGTGCGCGGCGATCCAGGTCAGCGGGGTGAAGGCGTCCGACCCCCAGGCCTCGGCGGTCCACACCGAGTGGTAGCCGAGGTTCTCGGCCTCGGTGGCGAGGTCGAGGTGGGTGGGGCCGGGGCCGCGGCCCCAGTAGCCGAGTGCGAGTCCGAGGCGCATGTACGGTCCCTCCGCGAAGCCGACAGCCGTATCTGACGGTGCGTCAGGTGACTGTAGGGCAACGGCCCCCCACCCGGAAGGGTGGGGGGCCGTTGCCCGGAAGGGTGCGCGGTCAGCCGCGCTGGATGCCCGAGGTGTCGTTCAGGACGCCGCGCCGGCCGTCCTGGGTCTGGGCGATCAGGGTGGCCGCGCCGCGCTGCTCGACGGCCAGGTACCAGGTGCCCGGCGCGAGTTCGGCGATCGGGCTCGGCGAGCCGTCCTCCGCGTAGAGCGGGCGGGCCACCGGCACCGCGAACCAGAACGGGGTGAAGTCCGCCGCCGGCGCGGGAGACGGCGCCGGAGCCGGGGTCTGCTGCGCGTCCTGCGGGCCGGGACCCGGGTTAGGCGTGCCGCCGTACGGCGGGACCGGCTGCGGGGTGGAACCGTAGGGCGTCTGCTGTCCGCCCGGGTAGCCGTACCCGGCGCCCGGCTGGGGCTGGCCCGGCTGGCCACCGTACGGCGGGACGGCGGCAGGCCGCGGTTCCGGTACGAGCTGACCGGCCAGGGCCGGGATCTTGGCGCCGGCCACGGCCACACCGGCCAGGGCCATCGTGGAGAGGAAGGCGAGGATCGAGCCCGCACCCAGGTCGAGCAGGTCCGGGCAGGTGATCAGCGACCACAGCGACGACCAGGCGGCCGAGATGGCGAGCACGGTGCCCCACGCCGCCAGCGGCAGGCCGAGCACCTTGCGGCTCTCCGGCTGGAAGCGGCTCGCGATGAGCAGGCCGGCGGCGACGAAGCCGATCAGGAAGATGCTGGGGAGCACCAGGAGGTAGGTCTTGGTGCTCCATCCGTTCGGCAGTTCACCCCCGTCGGCTGAGTAGAAATCGAGGAGCGAGGCGATGAACAGCAGCGCCGCTGCTCCGATCACCACGCCGTCGCCTCGAGTGAGGGAGCGGATGTTCACGTCTCAGGTGTCCTTCTCGGTCTCGGTCGTCTCGTGGTGCCGCGGTCGCAGATCGTGCCTGCAGCGGGGCGGGCGGCTCCATGGTACGGAGGTTTCCGGCGGCCGAGATGATCGGGGCGGCGGGGGGTACCGCCGGGACTCCCGAGGGTGACTACCCGCCGAGGAAGCCGACGATGCCGTCCGCGATGCCCTGGGCCGCCTTCTGCCGCCACTCCGGACTCGTCAGCTGCGCCGCGTCCTTGGCGTCACGCATGTTGCCGCATTCGATGAACACCTTGGGCCGGGTTGAGAGGTTCAGTCCGCCGAGATCGTCACGGACGACCAAGCCGGTGCCGCTGCCGAGGTAGTTGGCGGGGGCGGATCCGGTGGCGCGGGCGAAGTTCCCGGCGATCCGCTCGCCGAGTTCCCGGGACGGCTCGACGATCTTCGCGGTGTCGGCGGCGCCGCCCTTGACCTTGGCCGGGAGGATGACGTGGAAGCCGCGGTTGCCCGCCGAGACCCCGTCGGCGTGGACGGACACGACGGCGTCCGCCTTCGCCTCGTTGCCGATGCGGGCGCGCTCGGTGATGCAGGGACCCCACGGGCGGTCGGCCTGGTGGGTGAGGACCACCTTCGCGCCCTGGGCCTCCAGGGCGGCCCGCAGGCGCCGGGACACGTCGAGGGTGAACTCCGCCTCCATGTAGCCGGAGTTGGTGGTGGTGCCGGTGGTGTCGCACTCCTTGCGGCCCGTACCGATGTCGACCTGCTGGTCGATCTCGTCGGTGTGCTTGAAGTTGCCGGTGTTGTGTCCGGGGTCGACGACCACGGTCCGGCCGGCGAGCGGGCCCTTCGCGGGTGCGGGCGCGGCCGCGGGGCTGCTCGTACTGGCGCTGGGGCTCGTACTCGCGCTCTCGCTCGGGGTGGCCCCCGGCTTCGCGTCCCGCTGGCCCGGCGACAGGGCCGAGTGCGAGGCGGGCAGCGGAGCCGATCGCGGCTGCCCGTCGGTCCCGGACCCGGCCAGCACCTGGGTCAGGACCCAGCCCGCGAGGCAGGCCGGGGCGAGCGCGGCAACCCCGACGACGAGCGTGGAGCGTCGGGTGAACCAGGGCTGGTCCGGGCTGACGGAGGAGCCGGACTCGGGGGGCGGAGGGCTGTCGTCATTGCGCACGCCGCGATGCTAGACCGCCGCGCGGCGGCCCGGCCGGACCGTGGGCCATCCGGGGGCGTGGTGTGATTGTCTGCCCGGCGTTCATCGGCTCAGATGTCCGGCCGGTGTGCGGCAGGCGCGCAGGATCCGCCTAGATTCCCGCGCCCGTACGCCGCAGCACGCGCAGCGAGTCGGTGACGGAGATCTCCTCGAAGGCGCCGGAGGCGAGCGCGCGCAGGTAGATCCGGTACGGGGCCTGGCCGCCGTCGGCCGGGTCCGGGAAGACGTCGTGGATGACGAGCGTGCCGCCCACCGCCACGTGCGGGGCCCAGCCCTCGTAGTCGCCGGTGGCGTGCTCGTCGGTGTGGCCGCCGTCGATGAAGACGAAGCCGAGGCTGCCGCCCCAGGCGGCGGCGACCTGCGGGGACCGGCCGACGATCGCGATCACGTGGTCCTCCAGCCCGGCCCGGTGCAGGGTGCGGCGGAAGGTCGGCAGGGTGTCCATCAGCCCGACCTCGGGGTCCACGACCGTCGGGTCGTGGTACTCCCAGCCCGGCTGCTGCTCCTCGCTGCCCCGGTGGTGGTCGACGGTGATCGCGGCCACGCCCGCCTCGCGGGCGGCGTCGGCGAGCAGGATGGTGGAGCGCCCGCAGTACGTGCCGACCTCCAGCAGCGGCAGCCCGAGCGCGCCGGCCGCGGCGGCCGCCTCGTACAGGGCGAGGCCCTCCCGTACGGGCATGAACCCCTTGGCGGCCTCGAAGGCGGCGAGGGTCTCCGGCTTGGGCGTGGCCATGGTGTTCCTCCTGCTGAGCGGCGTGTGGCGGCCCATGCTGCCCTACCGCCCGGTAGGGCGCCACGGCCGGGGTGCGTGAGCCCGCCCGGCCGGCGGGCGGTGCATGGTCGACGCGAGGTGGTGGCGGGCGGTCGGCGTGACCGGGGCGCGCGTGCCGAACACCCGCGTCGCCGGTGACCGGTGACCAGTTGTGTGATTCAGGCCATCCGACCGTGATGACCTGGTTACGCTCGGCTACGGAACGAACAACGGCTTGGGGGTGACCGTCCATGGTCGGCGTGCGCGATCTCGATCCCAGCGCCTCACCGCTGGACTACTACGGCTACGAACTCCGCCGCCTGCGGGAGGGCGCCGGGCTGAAGCAGTCGCAGCTGGGCGACATCATCTACTGCACGGGCTCGCTGATCGGCCAGGTGGAGAACACGAAGAGGGTGCCGACCCGGGACTTCTCGGAACGGGTGGACGCGGCGCTCGGCACGGACGGGCACTTCTCGCGGCTGGTGGGGCTGGTCCTGCGGAGCGTGCTGCCGACGTGGTTCCAGGCTTACGCGGAGATGGAGGCGCGGGCCTCTTATCTGTCCTCGTTCCAGCCGCAGTTGGTGCACGGTCTGTTGCAGACCGAGGCATACGCTCGCGCGGTGCTGGGCGTGTGGACCGAGGAGGGGCTCGACGCCAAGGTGGCAGCCCGGTTGGAGCGTCAGCGGATCCTGGACCGCGAGAATCCGCCACTGATGTGGGTGGTGATGAGCGAGGCCGTACTGCACCAGGAGATCGGCGGCCGTGAGGTCATGCGAGACCAACTCGCCCACCTGGTTGCGCTGAGGCGGCGGGAGTGGGTGCAGGTGCAGGTTCTGCCTTACGAGGCGGGTGCCCATGCTGGTCTGCCGGGCGAGTTCAATCTCCTGCGCTTCGACGACGACCCGGACCTCGTGTACACCGAAGACTTCGTTCAGGGTTATATGACGGCCAATCCTCAAGCTTTCAGGGAGGGTTCGCTCCGATACGATCACTTGCAGGCCGCCGCCCTCTCCGTAGAGGACTCGGCGGCGCGAATCGCCCGCGTAATGGAGGAACGCTATGGAGATCATCCAGAACCTGACGGGCGTGCGGTGGCGTAAGTCCTCGTTCAGCTCCGACACCGGCGGCAACTGCGTCGAGTGCGCCCCGCTCGGTGCCGTCGCCTGGCGCAAGGCCTCGTACAGCGGTGACACCGGCGGTCAGTGCGTCGAAGTGGCAGCCCAGCCCTGCCTCGTCGCCGTCCGGGATTCCAAGAACCCCGAGGGGCCTGTTTTCACCGTTCGCCCTTCGGCGTTCGCCGCGTTCGTGAAGTCCGTCTCTGTATGATCCGCTCCCTGTCCAGGGGGAGGGAGTAGGGGGATGGAGCGCGTAGGGCCGGACGGTCCGACGCACGTGGGGCCGTTCAAGGTCGCCGGCGTGCTCGGGCAGGGCGGGATGGGGCGGGTGCTGCTGTGCGCAGCGCCCGACGGGCGGCTCGTCGCCGTGAAGCAGGTGCTCACGCACTTCGCCGACGACGAGGGCTTCCGGGCACGTTTCCGGCGTGAGGTCACGGCCTCGCGCAAGGTCTCCGGTGCCTACACGGCGGCCGTGATGGACGCCGACCCGGACGCGCCGACCCCGTGGCTGGCCTCGGTCTTCGTGGCCGGGCCCTCGCTGGGGGCCGTGGTCAAGGCGGACGGGGTGCTGGACGGGACCGTCGTCCACCGGCTCGCGGCGGGGCTGGCGTCGGCCCTGGTGGAGATCCACCGGGCGGGGCTGATCCACCGCGACCTCAAGCCCGACAATGTGCTGCTCGCCGAGGACGGCGTACGGGTCATCGACCTCGGCATCGCGCGGGCGACCGAGGACGAGTCCGAAGGCGACACCGGTCTGACGCGCACCGGCTGGGTGATCGGTTCACCCTCCTTCATGTCGCCCGAGCAGGCCGAGAGCAAGCCGCTGACCCCGGCGAGCGATGTGTTCTCGCTCGGTTCGGTGCTGGTCATGGCGGTCACCGGCAGCAGCCCCTTCGCCGGGACCTCGACCCTCCGGACGCTCTACGACGTGGTGCACGCCGCGCCCGACCTGAGCGCCGTACCCGCGGGGCTGCGCGGGATCGTGGAGCGGTGCCTGGCCAAGGACCCGGCGGCCAGGCCGACCCCGGCGCAGTTGCTCGAACTCCTCGGTCCGGTCGATCCGGCGGGTCGGCAGTGGCCGCCCGCCGTGCACCGGATGCACGCCGAACAGCGCGCGGACATCGACCGGCTGATCTCCGGGGGGACGGCGACCGTCGCGCTGCCCCCGGAGCCCGAGCCCGAGCCGGAGCCGGAGTCGGCGCCTGCTCACGAGCCCGAGCCGGATCCTGCTCCCGAGCCCGAGCCCGTTCCGGAGGCCGTGCCGGACGAGGTGGTGGAGCGGGCGACCGGGGAGGCGAAGGCCGCCCCGCCCGTCGTTCCTCCCCGGCCGCCCGGCGCGCCGACCGAGCCGTCGCCCACCCCGTCGCGCCGGGCCCCCCGACTGCGGTCGCGGACCGTCGCCCTGGTGGCCGCCGGAGTGCTCGTGGCGACGGGTGTCGGCGTGGGGGCGTACGCGCTCGACCGGGCGGAGACCGCCGGCCTCGGCGACCCCGCCGCCTACGCCGCCGTACCGGCCTGTCCGAAGGTCGCCGGGAAGCTTCCGCTGACCGGGCGGGAAGCGAAGGACGACTCCCGCAGCGTGACCACCACACAGGCGCACACCATGTGCTCCTGGTACGAGTCCACGCCCGCCCGGCAGCGGAGCGCCCTGGTCCGCTGGGACGTCGAGCTGGGCAGTGACGACGCCGCCAACGCGAAGGCCCAGCAGGCCGGTTTCGCCGCGGACGCGGCCGGGGGGAAGCGGGCGAACAACCTCGGATTCGGTGACGGGGCCTACTGGGAGCCGGCTCAGTCCGAGTGGGCCTGTGTGCTTGTCGTCCGGAGCGGCAACCTCGTCGTGCGGGTCGGTCTGTCCCGCTCCGGGTCCTGCGAGGCGAAGGCCAAGGAGGTCGCCAAGGCCGCACTGGCGGCCGTGCCCGCCCGATCCGGCTGATGTCCGTCCGCTACGCGCGCTTCTCGTCCTGCCGCCGCACCATCTCGGCGATCCAGGCGGGTGCGAACGGGGACGTGCAGTTCGGCGGAGTCGGGTAGTCCTTGAGCACTTCCAGGCGCTCGCC
This sequence comes from Streptomyces sp. NPDC054932, assembly GCF_053610205.1. NCBI lineage: Bacteria > Bacillati > Actinomycetota > Actinomycetes > Kitasatosporales > Streptomycetaceae > Streptomyces > Streptomyces sp. NPDC054932. The sequence continues at coordinate 37,833 of NZ_JBSGXU010000041.1, forward strand.
GATGGCGATCGCGCGGGCGCGGTGCTCGGGGTGCTCGATCCCGATCTGGGCCAGGCAGTGGTTCATCGCCCACTGCAGGCGGTCCGGGGCGTCCTTCATCTCCGCCTCGATGACGTCGAGCAGTCCCGGGAGGTCGAGGGTTCCGGGCTTCTTGGCCACCCGCTCGGTGGTCAGGGCCCAGCCGGCGCTCGCGACCACCGGGTCGGGGTCCGCGAACCAGGCGAGGCGCAGTTCCTCGGCGTGCGGGCTCTTCTTCACCACGTAGTTCACGAGCCAGTCGTGCACCTTGGGGGTGCGCGCCCCGCGCAGCATGGTGTCCAGCTCGTCGCGCTCGAACGCCTTCGGGCGGCAGATCAGGAGCGCCAGGAGCCTCGCCGCGCTGTCGTCCGTCTCCCAGAGCCCGCGCGCGAGGTCCTGCTGCGTCCCCAGCCGCTTGGCGAGCGTGCGCAGCTTGCCGAGGTTCACGCCATGATCGTCACCGTGCTTCTCGTTCACCCGGCGCATCCTCGGGTCCTCGAGCCCGACCAGCTCCGTCATGACCTGCGCCACTGTCGTTCCGGTCATTCCGGCCTCCTGTCCGTCGGGGATGAAATCCAGCCTAGAGCGTGGCTCGGGGCGGCCGCGGCGGGTGCGCCCCGGGGCGCGGGGGCCGCTGTGCGGGCACGGTGAAGAACACCTTCATCTGACCTTCCGTCAGATTGGAACGTGTTCTAGTCTGCCGCGCATGGGCATCGGAATCACGCAGGAGCAGCGCGAGTTGGCCGAGGCGGTGCGCGGCTGGGTCGCGCGGGCCGTGCCTCCCGAGGAGGTCCGCAAGCTGCTCGACACCCCGCCGCAGACCGGGGCCCGGCCCGCCTACTGGGACGCGCTCACCGCACAGGGGCTGCTGGACCCCCACCTGGACGGCGGGACGCTGCTCGACCTGGCCGTCGTCATCGAGGAGGCGGCGCGGGCCGCACTGCCCGGGGCGTACCTGCCGAGCGCGCTGGCCTCCGTACTGCTGGAGCGGGCCGGAGCCGAGCCCCTCTCCGGCCGGGTCGGGGCGGTGGCGCTGGGGCCGGGGACCCTGACCGCCGTCGCCGTCGAGGGCGGCGGGTACCTGCTCGACGGAATCGCCCCGCCCGTGCTCGGCGCCGGCGAGGCCGACCTGGTGCTCCTCGCGGCCGAGGCCGCGCACGGCACCCGCTGGTTCGCCGTGGACTGCGCCGCACTCGACATCCGTACGCACGAGAGCGCCGACCCGACCCGCCCCACCGCCGAGGTGCGGGCGCGCGGGGTGGTCACCGCCCCGGACCGGCTGCTGGCGCTGGACGCCGCCCTGGTCCGGGACCTGGCCTGCACGCTGTTCGCCGCCGACGCCTGCGGCACCGCCGCCTGGGCCCTGCACACGGCCGCCGGGTACGCGAAGGTGCGCGAGCAGTTCGGCCGCCCCATCGGGCAGTTCCAGGGCGTCAAGCACCTGTGCGCCGACATGCTGGTCCGGCTGGAGCAGGCCCGGGCACTGGCCTGGGACGCCGCGCAGGCGATGGAGGAGCCCGCCCAGGTGCGTTCGCTGGTGGCCGCCCTCGCCGCCGGGACCGCCCTGGACGCCGCCTACACCTGCGCCAAGGACTGCATCCAGCTCCTCGGCGGGATCGGCTTCACCTGGGAGCACGACGCCCACATCTACCTGCGCCGGGCCGTGGTCGCCCGCCAGCTGCTGGGGCCCGGCGACGGGCACCGCGTACGGGCCGTGCGGTGCGCCGCGGGCGGTGCGCGGCGCGAGCTGCGCCTGGAGCTCCCGGCGCAGGCCGAGACGTACCGCGCGAAGGCCCGTACCGCCATCGCGGACGCGCGCGGGCTCGATCCGGCGGCCGCCCGCCGGATCTTGGCCCCCACCGGCTACGCCGCCCCCTACCTGCCGCCGCCCTACGGACTCGGCGCGGGCCCCGTCGAACAGCTCGTCGTCCAGCAGGAGCTGAGCGCGGCCGGGGTCAGGGTCGCCGACCTGGGGATCGCCACCTGGGTGGTGCCCTCGCTGCTCGCCTACGGGACGCAGGCGCAGCGGGAGACGTACCTGCTGCCGACCCTGCGCGGGGACGTCACCTGGTGCCAGCTCTTCTCGGAACCGGGCGCGGGCTCGGACCTGGCCTCGCTGCGGACCCGGGCGGAGCGAGGGGAGGACGGTTCCTGGACGGTCAACGGCCAGAAGGTGTGGACGAGTTCCGCGCACAGCGCCGACTTCGGGATCCTGCTGGCCCGCACCGACCCGGACGCGCCCAAGCACAAGGGGCTCGGCTACTTCGTCGTCGACATGAAGAACACCCCCGGCATCGACGTCCGGCCGCTGAAGGAGATCACCGGCGAGGCCCTCTTCAACGAGGTGTACTTCGACGACGCGGTCCTCCCGGCGGACGCGCTGGTCGGCGAGGCGGACGGCGGCTGGAAGGTGGCCCGCAACACCCTCGGCAACGAGCGCGTCCACATGGCCGACCAGATGACCTTCGACACCGGCCTCGAGGCACTGCTCGCGCGCGCCGCCGAGCTCGACGGCACCTACCGCGCGCGGATCGGCGCCCTGGCCGCCGAGGCGCACGCCCTGGCCTGCATCGGGCTGCGCACCACCCTCCAGCAGGTGTCGGGGCTGGAGCCGGGCGCGGGTGCTTCCGTACGCAAGCTCGTCCAGACCCCGCACCAGCAGCGGACCGCCGAGCTCGCGCTCGAACTGCTGGGGCCGGCGGGCGCGGTACGGGAGGGGGCGGGGGAGCGGGCGGTGCACGGGATGCTCATGTCCCGCTGCCTGACCATCGCCGGGGGCACCACGCAGGTCCAGCTCAACGTCGTCGCCGAGCGGATTCTCGGCCTTCCCAGGGACTGAAGGGCAGCAGGGACATGAAGTCGCACAAGTCGTACATCGTGGGCGTCGGCATGACGAAGTTCGAGAAGCCGGAGTCGCGGGACTGGCAGTACTGGGACATGGCGAAGGAGGCCGGGTCCGCGGCGCTCGCGGACGCGGGCGTGGATTACGGGCTGGTCGAACAGGTCCCGGTGGGCTACTGCTTCCAGGCCTCCACCGCCGGCCAGCGGGCGGCGTACGAGCTGGGGCTGAGCGGAGTTCCGGTCTACAACGTCAACAACAACTGCGCGACGGGCTCGACGGCGCTGATGATGGCGCGGCAGTTCGTCGAGGGCGGCCTGAACGACTGCGTGCTGGCGCTCGGCTTCGAGAAGATGAAGCGGGGCGCGCTGGGCGGCGGATCGGACGGGGGCGACTTCGCGACGTCCCCGGTGGCCCGGCACTACGGGATCATGGCCGCGGGCCACGGCTTCGAGATGTCCCCGCCCACGGCCCAGATCTTCGGCAACGCGGCGCGTGAGCACATGGAGCGGTACGGGACCACGGCCGCGCAGCTGGCGGCGGTGGGCGCGAAGAACCACCGGCACTCGGCGAACAACCCGAACGCGCAGTTCCAGGACGTGTACTCGGTGGAGGAGATCCTGGCGGCGAAGGAGATCCACGCGCCGTTGACGAAGCTCCAGTGCTCGCCGACCTCGGACGGCGCGGCGGCGGCGCTGGTGGTGTCCGAGCGGTTCCTGGTGCGGCACGGGCTGCACGACAAGGCGGTGGAGATCGTCGGTCAGGCGATGACGACGGACACGGAGGCCTCCTTCTCCTCGGGCTCGTGCATCGACGTGGTCGGCAAGCCGATGACGGCGGCCGCGGCCCGGCAGGTGTACGAGGCCTCGGGGCTCGGCATCGAGGACGTGGACGTGGTGGAGCTGCACGACTGCTTCTCGATCAACGAGCTGCTGACGTACGAGGCGCTGGGCATGTGCGAGGACGGCGCCGCCGGGAAGCTGGTGGAGAGCGGGGCCACGACGTATGGGGGACGGTGGGTGGTGAACCCCTCCGGGGGGCTGATCTCGAAGGGGCATCCTCTGGGGGCGACGGGGCTGGCGCAGGCGGCGGAGCTGGTGTGGCAGCTGCGGGGCGAAGCCGGTCCGCGGCAGGTGGAGCGTGCTCGTGTCGGGCTGGCCCACAACATCGGCCTGGGCGGAGCGGCGGTGGTGACGCTGCTGCGCCGGTAGCGGGTCGGCGGGGGCCGCCGCTCCCGGGGCTTGGCCCCGGACCCCGCCGGGCGCTGCCCGGGCCCGCGCCTCAAGCGCCGGCGGGGCTGGAAGGGCGGGTGGGCCGGAGGAACGGGGCCGCGTGGAATGCGCTTTCGGCCACGGGGGCGGAGCGCTAGGCTCCGCTCCCGTGAGCGAGATACGCGAGGTGTCCTTCAGCGCCACCGGCAGCCTGACCAGGGACGAGTACGACGAGGCCGCCAGGGCCGCGGGGTTGTTCCGGCGGGGCCGGGTGGTGGCCTCCCTCAGTACGGCCCTCCTCGCCGCGGCGAGCGTGAAGCTGTCCTCCGACGGTCTCACCGTGTACCCCGTCCCCCTCGGGATCGCGGTGGCGTACGGCCTCGTCGTGCTGCTGGCCCTCCCGCGGTGGGTGGTGGGCCGCGGCTTCCGCAGCGGCAGGGCCGCCGAGGAGAAGCGGGTCGTGGTGGACGGTACGGGCATCGAGGTGCTGCGCGGCGGGGAGTCGCAGCGGATCGTGTGGGACGAGGTGCGCTACTACCACGAGACGCCCCGGCTGCACGTGTTCGTGGGCCACTCGCGCCGCCGGACGTGTCTCGTGGCGCTGCCCAAGCGGCTGTTCACCACCCCGGGCGAGAGCGAGCTCCTCGCCGCCTTCGGGCACGAGCAGGCCGGCGACGGCTCGTAGCGCCCCGGCCCGGCCCGTTCCCGCCCCGCCCCGCCGCGGTCAGAGCTTCTGGATGTCCTTGTGCACCACGTCGGAGCCGAGGTGGTCGGCGGCCAGGCGCACCTTGAGCGGGTGGCCGACCGGAGCCTTGATGATGATGTCGGGGTTCTCCCCCATGGTCCCGCCGTTGCAGGAGGGCTCGGTGGTCAGGTTGGTCCAGCCGTTGAAGTTGTGCGGGTCGTTCCACGACACCCAGGCGCAGTCGCGCTCGCCGCTGGTGATCGACACCGAGATGATCCTGACCGCGTTCGCCGCGCCGTCGACGCGCTCGTAGATCACCGTCCCGGTGTTGTGGTGGAAGCCCTTGCCGGCGTCCAGGTCGACCTGGAGGACTTCGCCGGCCGGGGAGTCGGCAGCGGCCGGGGCCGCGCCTCCCGCAAGGGTCGCGAGCACGAGTGCGGCGGTGGCGGACAGGGCGGATAAGCGCATGGTTCCGTCTCCACGAAGCTAGGTTGAAGGGGGTCTCATCCTGCTCCAGTCCGTGGATGCGCGCTGCTGCGGAATCCGTCAATCCCTGGCCGGGAGGGCACGGTTGAGCCCGAGCCCGGCCCGGCCGGGATCAGCGGGCCGCCGGCTTCAGTTCGCAGTAACCGTCCGTGCACTCGCGTCGCAGCCGGCCCCGGGAGAGCGTCTGGACCAGTCCGATCGCCCAGCACATCGGGCAGCCGCGCAGGGCCACCAGGCCGAGGGGTGCGAGGGCCAGGGTGACCGGTCCGTAGAGCGGGAGGAGGGCGAAGGCGCCGATCAGGGCGCCGAGGCCGACCGCGCCGCGGAACAGGTGCCGGGGCAGGGAGGAGCTCGCGAAGTCGGGGCCGTCAGTGAGTGACATCGTCGCCTCCAGGGGTCGGGTACAGGGTGTGCCGAAGGGCCGTACGGGCCCGGTGCAGCCGTGATTTCATCGCGGCGGGGCTGAGCCCGAGCGCGTCCGCGGCCATCCGCCCGCTGTAGCCCTGGATGTCCCGCATGATCAGCACCCGTCGCTGGTCGGCGGGGAGGGCGGCGATCGCCCGCGCCACCCGGGCGGCTTCCAGGTGTTCCAGTACCTCGTCCTCGGCCGACATCACGGCGGAGTCGGGCAGCGGCGCGCGCTCGCGCGGCAGCAGCCGGGCCCGGCGCAGGCACTCGTTGCGGACGATGCGGAACATCCACGAGGCCAGGGCGCCGGAAGCGCGCAGCATGCCGATCTTCCGGTAGAGGATGATCAGCGCCTCCTGGGCCGCGTCCTCGGCGTCCTCGGGCGAGGCGCACAGCGAGTACGCGAACCTCCGGACGTTCGGGTGCGATCCGGAGACCAGCGCGGTGACGGCATCGAGGTCCCCGCCCTGCGCGGCGAGGATCAGCGGCTCGGCGGGCCAGGTCGACTCAGCCACGGGAGCGGCTCCGTCGGCGCGCCACGAGGACGGTGCACGTGCAGAGCAGGAGCAGGACTACGGCGCCCACGGCGACAGCAGTGATCACGACAACCTCCGGGTCAGGTGCCGGCCCAAGCGTCGGCACATGCATAAGAGGCGCGGGCGCCGCGAAAGGATTCACCGGGGTCCACCCGGATTCACCCCAGGGCCGGATCCACCACCGTCTCGCCCATCGAGGCCCGGCGGACGCAGTCGGCGAGGTCCTCGACCGGGCCGTCGCGCAGCACCAGTCCCGCCGCGCCCGCGGCGAGGGCGGCCTCCGCGAGGCCCGGGTGCGCCGAGCCCGTCAGGACCAGCACCCGGCACTCCGGGTCGTCGGCCAGCAGGGCGGTCACGGCCGCGAGCTCCTCCACCAGGGCCACCGCGGGCCGGGCCATCGGATCCCGGACGACCTCGATGTCCGGCTGGAGGCCGAGCTGGAGCGCCAGGGCCGGATTCGGCGGCTCCAACAGGACGCGCAGGGCACGGGCCTCACGGTGATCAACAGGCATTTCGTCCACGCGGGCAGGGTATTGCCCCGCCCGCCGACGGGCACGCAACACGCCCCGCACGCAGCGGATCTGACGTGAAGTCAAGAGTCTTCCCAAGTGTGGGGGCGTGCGTTATACATTCCCTCACCGGTCGGGGCTAGAACGCGTTCTAGAACCGGCCCCCGCATACGACCTCGGTGCGGCCGACGGTGCGGACGGCCGCACCGAGGTCTTCCACGGCCCCGGTTCTCCAACGACAGGGAGCAGCATCCCCATGCCGATCGATGCCGCCAAGGCCCTCGCCGCCGACCCCCGCCTCGGGGACATCGGCTGGGACCACAAGGACATCCAGCTCTACCACCTCGGCCTCGGTGCAGGCCGGCCGGCCACCGACCCGGACGAGCTGCGCTACACCCTCGAATCCAGGCTCCACGTCCTGCCCAGCTTCGCGACCGTCGCCGGCGCCGGCATGGCCATGCTGGGCGGGCTCGCCGCACCCGGGATCGACGTCGACCTCGCCGCCGTCCTGCACGGCGGCCACTCCATCGAGCTGCACCGGCCCATCCCCGTCACGGGGCGGGCCACCTCCAGCTCCAAGGTCGCCGCCGTCTACGACAAGGGCAAGGCGGCCGTGATCGTGCTGCGCTCGGAGGTCGCGGACGCCGACGGGCCGCTGTGGACCAGCGACGCGCAGATCTTCGTACGCGGCGAGGGCGGCTTCGGCGGTGAGCGCGGGCCCTCGGCCAGGGAGAACCTCCCCGAGCGCGCGCCCGACCGTACCGAGGAGCGGCACATCCGCGAGGAGCAGGCGCTCCTCTACCGCCTCTCCGGCGACTGGAACCCGCTGCACGCCGACCCCGAGTTCGCCGAGAAGGCCGGCTTCGACCAGCCGATCCTGCACGGCCTGTGCTCGTACGGGATGACCCTCAAGGCCGTCGTCGACACGGCCCTGGACGGGGACGTGTCCCGGGTCCGCGCCTACCGCACGCGCTTCGCCGGGATCGTCTTCCCCGGCGAGACGCTGCGCATCCGGATGTGGCAGGAGCCCGGCCGGGTCCTGGTGTCCGTGACCGCCGCCGAACGGGACGACGCGCCGGTCCTCGCCGACACCGTCGTCGAACACGCGTAAGTACGAGACGAGACCGTACGAGACCCAAGGAGCCGCACCGTGCGCGCAGCACTGCAGAGCGAGATCGGCCAGGACAAGCTCGAAGTCGTCGACGACATGGAGGCCGTGGGCCTCGGCCCCGGCAAGGTGAGGATCCGGGTCAGGGCCACCGGCCTGTGCCACTCGGACCTCTCCGCGATGAGCGGCGTGCTGCCGCAGCCCGCCCCCTTCGTCCCCGGCCACGAGGGCTCCGGCGTGATCGCCGACGTCGGTGACGGGGTCACCACCCTCAAGCAGGGCGACCGGGTCCTCGTCTGCTGGCTGCCGCCGTGCGGCCACTGTCCCTCCTGCAGGCGCGGCCAGGGCCACCTGTGCCTGGCGAGCCTGGTCAACGCGGGCACCCCCAACTTCCGCCGGGCGGGCGGTGACATCTTCGGCTTCGCCGCGACCGGCACCTTCGCCGAGGAACTCGTGGTCGACGCCGCGTGCGCCGTCCCGATCCCCGACGACGTGCCCTTCGACATCGCCGCGCTCATCGGGTGCGGTGTCACCACCGGCCTCGGCGCCGCCATCAACACCGCCAAGGTGGAGGCCGGATCCTCGGTCGCCGTCATCGGCTGCGGCGGCGTCGGCATATCCGTCATCCAGGGCGCCAAGGTCCAGGGCGCGGCCCAGGTCGTCGCGGTCGACCCGGTGGAGTCGCGGCGCGAGGCGGCCCTGCGGTTCGGGGCCACCGAGGCCGTGGGGCCGGAGGCCTTCGACGACGCCAAGAACCGGATCACCGGCGGCGAGGGCTTCGACTACGTCTTCGAGGTCGTCGGCAAGTCCGCCACCGCGCAGACCGCGTACAGGATGACCCGCCGCGGCGGCAGCGTGATCATCGTCGGCGCCGGCGCGCTGGACGACAACTTCCAGATCGACATGTTCTCGCTGTTCTTCGACGAGAAGAAGATCCTGCCGTCGATGTACGGCGGCGGGGACGTGCTCCGCTCCTACGAGCGCACCATCGCGCTGTGGCGGGCCGGCCGGGTGGACCTGGCGGGCCTGATCACGCACCGGGTGCAGCTCGCCGAGATCAATGACGCGCTCGACCAGATGCGTACGGGCGTGGCCCTGCGCACCTGCATCGAACTCTGACCTGCTCTGAGAGGAACGCTTCGGATGTCACTCCCACTTGAGGGACTCTCCGCCATCGTCACGGGCGCGGGCCGCGGGCTCGGCCGGGCCGAGGCGATCGAGCTCGCGCGGCTCGGCGCGAGCGTGGTCGTCAACGACTTCGGCCAGAGCGGCCGCGACGGCTCCGGGGAGGCCTCGGCCGCCCCGGCGGAGGAGGTCGCCGCGGAGATCCGCGCCGCGGGCGGCCGGGCGGTGGCGCACCTGGGCGACGTGGCCGACTTCGAGCAGGCGCGGGAGCTCGTCGAGCTGGCGGTGTCCAGCTTCGGGAAGCTGGACATCCTGGTCAACAACGCGGGCATCCTGCGCGACCGGATGGTCTTCTCGATGTCGGAGGAGGAGTGGGACTCGGTGATCCGGGTCCACCTCAAGGGCCACTTCAACACCACCCACTTCGCGTCCGTGCACTGGCGCGAGCGGTCGAAGGCGGCGGGCGGTCCGGTCTACGGCCGGATCGTCAACACCTCCTCCGAGGCCTTCCTCGGCGGCTCGGCCGGCCAGCCGAACTACGCGGCGGCCAAGGGCGGCATCGTGGGCCTGACCACCTCGACCGCCCTGGCCCTCGCCAAGTACGGGGTGACGGCCAACGCCATCTGCCCGCGTGCCCGCACCCGGATGACCGAGGACGTCTTCGCCGGATTCGAGGTCCCGGAGGAGGGCAAGCTGGACGCCCTCGCCCCGGAGCACGTCTCCCCGCTCGTCGGCTATCTGGCCTCGCCCGCGTCGGCCGGGGCCAACGGCCAGCTGTTCGTCGTGCACGGCGGCATCGTGGTCGTCATGGAACGACCGAAGGTGGCCGCCAAGTTCGACACGGCCAAGGAGGCATTCTCCTACGAGGAGCTCGACGAGCTCCTGACCGCGCACTACGCATCCCGCCCGGCGAACGAGACCTTCGCCGCCACGGAGGTCCTGGGCCTCAAGCACGCGTAGCGCGTGCACGCTGCGGAAGGGGCCGCCGGCGCGGGTCGCCGACGGCCCCTTTCCGTACGGCCCCGGCCCGTGCGGCGCGTCCCGTGCGGCCGCCACGGCACCCCGCCGCCGCTACTGCTGTGCCTGCGGTGCCTGCTGGAGGGGGACCGGGCGGGGTACGGCCGGGGCCGGGGCCGGGCCGGCCGGGGGCCGGTCCGGACGGACCGGCGGGGGAGGGGAGAGCGGCAGGCTCAGCCCGGCGATCCCGCAGGACACCTCGGGGGTCGCGTACGGGAGGTGCAGGCTGCCGTACGGACTCCACAGGCCCGCCCCGCCCAGCCAGCCCACCGGGGCGCCGACCCGGAAGACGTGCCGGTCGGCGGGGCGCCACAGGCCGATGTCCCCCTCGGGCAGCCGCAGCGCCACGCCGCAGGTCTCCGGCATCAGGGCCTGGCCCGGCTGGACCGCGAACGGCCGCGCGTCCCCCAGCCGCAGGCACTCCGGGAAGCGGACCGGCCGGGAGCTGCCCAGTACCCCCCAGCCCGTGCGCGGCTCGCCGGGGGCGTCGGAGCGGATCAGCAGCAGGCCGCTGTCCGGGTCGGCCAGCAGCAGCCGGTCGTCGCTGTCCTCGGTGATCTGCAGCAGCGGGGAGACGTCGCCCCGCCCCAGGTCCACGGCCACCGCCTTGGTGGTGCCCTCCAGTTCCCGGTCCAGGGCCAGCAGCCGGCCCGCCCGGTCCAGCCAGACACCGCCGGAGCACCGTCCCGGGATCCGGGCGACGGGCTGCGGGCCGAAGGGGCCCCCGGCCACCTGCCAGACCGTGGTCACCGTGTCCTCCGCGGCCAGCGCGAAGGCGGCGGATCCGTCCGGGGACGGCGGGAGCAGGCGGACCTCCAGGCCCTCCTGCGCCTCCACCCCGCCCAGCTGGTGCTCCCCGGTGCGCGGACCGGCCGCGGCGCCCGTCGGGTAGAGCAGTGCGAAGGCGTGCCGGTCCGCGACCCGCCGGTGGATCAGTACCCGTCCGTCGGCCAGCGGCAGCACCTCGCTGTCCGCCTCCTCGGGCTGCGCCAGCGGCAGCGGCACCGCATAGGGCTCGGGTCCGGCGAGGGTCCAGCGCTCCGCGTAGAGCGCCTCGCCCGCCCCGGCCAGCCGGGCGGCGTACGACCCGTCCGCGGCGATGGTGAACGCGGCCGTGGTCGTCATTTCGATGGCACAGACAGTCATCCGTGGTCACCTCCGGGGGGGAAGCTAGTTTTCGGGCAACCTGGCGAACAACACCACCAACACCGCTTCACACATACGGGTGTCCGCGTGGCGATTCGCGCGTGGTGGGGGAGGTGACTGTGCTGTGAGATACCGGGGCGATTGGGATGGGCCCGGGCCGGGCGTGCCCACCGGGCCCCCCGGTGGCCGGGACGCGTCTCCAATCTCCCGCTTTGTCCCGGCCCGACCGCCCGGGCCCGGTCCGGCGGGCCGGAGCGGGAGGCCGGGCCTGACCGGGACGGTCGCCCCGGACGGTAGCCTTGGGCCGTGCCCCGTCTCTCTGAAGTCATCGCCGCGCTGGACGCTCTCTGGCCCCCCTCGCGGGCCGAGCAGTGGGACGCCGTCGGCACCGTCTGCGGCGACCCCGACGCCGAGGTCACCCGGGTCCTGTTCGCCGTGGACCCCGTCCAGGAGATCGCCGACGAGGCGCTGAAGCTGGGCGCCGACCTGATCATCACCCACCACCCCCTCTATCTGCGGGGCACCACCACCGTCGAGGCCGGCACATTCAAGGGCCGCGTCGTGCACACGCTGATCAAGAACGACATCGCGCTGCACGTCGCCCACACCAACGCCGACACCGCCGACCCCGGAGTCTCCGACGCCCTCGCCGGCGCACTTGACCTGCGGATCACCGGCCCGCTGGTGCCCGACCCGACCGACCCGGCAGGCCGCCGCGGCCTCGGCCGGATCTGCGAACTGGACCACCCCGAGACCCTGCGCGAGTTCGCCGCCCGCGCCGCGGCCTGGCTGCCGCCGACCGCCCAGGGCATCCGCGTGGCCGGTGACCCGGACGCGCCGATCCGCCGCGTCGCCGTCAGCGGCGGCTCCGGCGACAGCCTCTTCGAGCAGGCCCGCGCCGCCGGTGTGGACGTCTTCCTGACCGCCGACCTGCGCCACCACCCGGTGTCCGAGGCCCGCGAGCAGAGCCGCCCGCTCGCCCTCGTCGACGCCGCCCACTGGGCCACCGAGTGGCCCTGGTGCGAGCAGGCCGCAGCCCAGCTCGACGCGATCTCCGAGCGCCACGGCTGGGGTCTGCGGACCCACGTCTCGCGCACGGTCACCGACCCCTGGACGGCGCACGCGCCGTCCGTCACTCCCCCTTCTATCTCTGGAGCCCCCAACTGAACGCCGAGCCCGCCGACCAGATCCGACTTCTCGACATCCAGGCACTGGACGTCCGGCTGTCTCAGCTCGCCCACAAGCGCAAGTCCCTGCCCGAGCACGCCGAGCTCGACTCGCTCACCAAGGACCTCGCGCAGCAGCGCGACCTGCTCGTCGCCGCCCAGACCCAGGCGAGCGACACCGCGCGCGAGCAGACCAAGGCGGAGCAGGACGTGGACCAGGTGCGCCAGCGCGCCGTCCGCGACCAGCAGCGGCTCGACTCGGGCGTCGGCATCTCGGCCCGTGACCTGGCGAACCTGCAGAGCGAGGTCGTCTCCCTCGCCAAGCGCCAGGGTGACCTGGAGGACGTGGTCCTGGAGGTCATGGAGCGCCTGGAGGGTGCGCAGGAGCGCGTCACCGAGCTCACCGAGCGCGTCTCCGCGCTGGAGGCCAAGACCGCGGACGCCACCGCGCGCCGTGACGCGGCCACCACCGAGATCGACGCCGAGGTCGCGAAGGTCACCAAGGACCGCGAGGTCATCGTCACGTCCATGCCGTCCGACCTGATGGCGCTGTACGAGAAGATCCGCGTCAAGCAGGGCGGGGTCGGCGCCGCGCGCCTGTACCAGCGCCGCTGCGAGGGCTGCCGGCTGGAGCTCGACATGGCCGAGGTCAACGAGATCAAGGCCGCGGCCCGCGACCAGGTCGTACGTCACGAGAACTGCGGCCGCATCCTGGTCCGTACGGCCGACTCGGGCATCTGATGCCGCGGTTTGTCGTGGAGGCGGACGGCGGGTCGCGGGGCAACCCGGGGCCTGCCGGCTACGGCGCGGTGGTGCTCGACCCGGCGACGGGCGAGACGCTGGCCGAGCGCGCCGAGTTCATCGGCGTCGCGACGAACAACGTGGCGGAGTACAAGGGCCTGATCGCCGGGCTCGCGGCGGCCCGGGACCTCGCCCCCGACGCGCAGGTCCTGGTCCGGATGGACTCGAAGCTCGTCGTCGAGCAGATGTCGGGCCGCTGGAAGATCAAGCACCCGGACATGAAGCCGCTCGCCGCCGAGGCCGCGCGGATCCTCCCGCGCGCCCAGGTGACGTACGAGTGGATCCCGCGCGAGCAGAACAAGCACGCGGACCGGCTCGCGAACGAGGCGATGGACGCGGGCAAGCGCGGCAGGCAGTGGGAGCCGTCGGCGTCCACGGCCGCCCTCGACCACGGCGCGGCCCGCGCCCTGGCGACCCCGCCGGCAGCCGGCCCGCCGGGTGACGCGGCGAAGGGGGCCGCCGCCGTGCGCGCGGCCCTGGTCACCGCC